>NZ_UBIZ01000030.1:0-473 GCF_900465275.1 Parafrankia sp. Ea1.12
GGCGTCGCGGGGGTCGCGCACGAGGCCGGGATACCGCTGCTCGTCGACAACACGCTGGCCTCGCCCTACCTGGCCCGCCCGCTTGAGCATGGGGCTGACGTCGTGCTGCACTCGGCCACGAAGTTCATCGGCGGGCACGGGACGTCCATCGGCGGGATCATCGTCGACGGCGGCCGGTTCGACTGGGGCAACGGGCGCTACCCGCGGTTCACCGAACCGGACCCGGCCTACGACGGCCTGGTGTTCCTCGACGCCTTCCCCGAGACGGCCTTCATCCTGCGGGCCCGCGCGCGGCTGCTGCGCGACCTCGGCCCCGCGCTGGCGCCGATGAACGCGTTCCTGCTGTTGCAGGGCCTGGAGACGCTGTCACTGCGGATGGAGCGGCACAGCGCCAACGCCCAGCGGGTCGCCGAGTGGCTGCGGGCGCGCGACGAGGTGAGCTGGGTCGCCTACCCGAAGCTGGCCGGTTCGCC
>NZ_UBIZ01000721.1:0-1068 GCF_900465275.1 Parafrankia sp. Ea1.12
CCGTACCCAGCCCAAGCCCCGGTGGGACTGGGCGGACCGGGCGCTCCTTGTCGCACTGATCCAGCTCCTACCAAAGACGCTGCGAGCACACCGGCTGGTCACCCCGGCACCGTCCTGCGGTGGCACCGTCGTCTGATCACACGGAAATGGACGCACCCGCAAGCGGACGGGACGACCACCGGTCAGCGCGGAGATCGCGACCCTCATCGAACGGTTCGCGACCGAGAACACGACATGGGGCTACCAGCGGATCCAGGGCGAGCTCCTCACACTCGGCCCCCGGGCCAGCGCCTCCACGATCCGCCGAGTCCTGACGTCCCTCGGGCTGCCCCGGCACCGAAACGCCAGACCGACACGATGTGGCGACAGTTCCTGCGTACGCAGGCATCGACCATGCTGGCCGTGGACTTCTTCCACGCCGACTGCGCCGTGACGCTGCGGCGTCTGTACTGCTTCTTCGTCCTGGAGGTCGGCTCCCGGACCGTGCACATCCTCGGGGTCACCGCCAACCCCGACGGACGATGGACCACCCGGCAGATCCGCAACCTCCTCATGGACCTCGGCGACCGGACGGCCGACTTCCAGGTCCTGATCCGCGACCGCGTCGGACAGTTCACCGCCTCCTTCGACGCGGTCCTCGCGGATGCCGGTATCGACGCGGTCGAGATCCCACCCCGGACTCTGCGGGTGAACGCCTACGCGGAACGGTTCGTCCGCACGGTCCGAACGGAAGTCACCGACCGGATGCTGATCGTCGGCGAGCGGCACCTGCGCACCGTCCTGACCGAGTACACCGTCCACTACAACGGACGACGACCCCACCGCGGCCGCGGCCTTCAGCCACCACGGCCCGACCACCCCATCGCCGACGTCACGACGACACGGATCAAGCGCCGACCCGTCCTCGACGGCTTGATCAACGAGTACGAACGGGCAGCCTAAGAGCGTGTCTCAGGTGGGGTGTGGGAGTTTCTTCCAGCAGGTGATCGCGGCGGCCAGGCAGAGGAATCCGAGGAAGTTACGGCCGTTGCGTTCGTAGCGGACGGTCAGCCGGCGGTAGCCCTCCCG
>NZ_UBIZ01000173.1:0-18112 GCF_900465275.1 Parafrankia sp. Ea1.12
GTCCGCGGGCGGGCCGGTCGTGGCCGGGGTGGTGGTCGACGGGGCGTGGCGGGGAAGCTATGCCTGTGCTCAGGGAACCACCGGTCTGTCGCTGCGGATCGCGGGGACCGGCCCGGCCGCGCTCACCGCGACCTTCGACTTCTACCCGCTGCCGGAGAACCCCACTGTTCCCCGTGGCTCGTTCACCATGACCGGTTCCGTTCAGGGCGGTCAGATAAGGCTCGACGGTCACGAATGGGTCAGCCGCCCCGCCGGCTACGAGATGGTGAATCTCACGGGCACCCCGAGGGCCGGCACGCCCGACCGCGTCGAAGGCAGCGTCCGCGGGGTGGGCGGATGCACGGGATTCTCAGTCGAACGCGCTACCCCCGCGGAGAGCTGACGTCCCATTTCGGTGCGTTCACGGGCAGGATCGGTATGTGCGGACACGTCGGGCAGCGGATGGCGACTGGCCGGCCATCTGGCCGGTCTGGGAGGCCGTCGTCGCCGAGGGTGAGACGTGCATGTGGGCACCGGGCACCGACGAGCGGAGCGCGCGGGGCCTGTGGATGTTGCCGGCACCCGCGCACGTGCTGGTGATGGAGGTCGAGGACGGCCCCGGTTCGACCCGTGTCGTCGCGACGGCGCTGCTCACCCCCAGCCAGCCGGGCCTGGGTGACCACGTGGCGCTGGCCCAGCTGCTGGTCGACCCGACCGTGGTCAACTTCGGCGGGGGCGCGTTCGGCCCCGGCGGCTACGGGACCGACCTGGCCAGCAGCCGCGGGGTCGGCCGGGCGGCCGCCGAGGGCATGGTCGACTACGCCGCCGACCTCGGCTACCGCGCGATGCAGCTCAACTCGGTGGTCGCCGCGAACACCCGGCTGGTGGCGCTGTGGAGATCACTGGCGTTCCGGGTGATCGGCACCCTGCCCGCCGCGTACCGCCACCCGTGGCACGGCGACGTGGACCTCTACGTCATGCACCGCTTCCTCCCACCCGGCAACCCCGCGCCCCGCGTACTCGCCTGAGCGGATTGGCGGATTGACTGCCCCCGGTCGACGTCAGCTCGCCGAACGCCGGGCGGCCTCGTCCGCGGCCGCGGCCGCCTGCGCCTCGGCCCAGATCTCGTTGAACAGCGCGATGCGCTCACCGATGCGCGTCCGGTCGAACTTCAGGTGGGTGCTCGTGATGCTGGCGCCCTGCAGGGCACCGACCTCCACCTCGTAACTGACCTCGTCATCGAAGAGAATGAAGTCACGGAACGTCTTGCGCCAGCCCGTCCCGCCGCTGCCGAGCTGGTCGCCGCCGGGCACCACGACACTGTGCACGATGATTCCCGCGTTACGCTGATCCTCACAGATCTTGACGAAATCCGAATTGCGCCGGATCTTCTCGCTGTTGAGGATGAAAACCCGCCGGACGCTAACGCCGCGACCCACTGCCTCCCGCTGCGCCGCAAGATACGCGCGGCCCAGCTCACTCTTCCAGAATCCGTCGCTGAAACTGCGTCGCCCACCGTCGGCAGCGGTGGTGCTGGTCGCCGAGATCGTCCGCTGGGCTCCCCGGGTGAGCGCCAGGATCCAGTCGCGGTCCTCTCCCTGGCAGGTCGCGGAATCGCCCTCGAGGCCGCGAAGAAGCTCGTTCATGGCCCGGATCTCCTCGGCCACGAGCCGGCCCAGAACGGGCGACGGGGGAACGAACTTCGCGGACCGCTCGACCAGCCCGCTGATGGGCCGCGCTCCGGGGACAGCCGCCTCGACGGCCGAGCTCTCCAGCGACTCCAGCAGGCGTACGCCGCGGTCGACCCGGTCCAACCGCCGCTCGAACCCCGAAAGGCGCTCGGCCTGCGCGTCCGCGGCCGCCTCCACTTTGCTCTCGACGTCTACCAGGTGCTGAACGACAAGGACGACACCGCCGATGAAGACGGAGAGCATCATTGTCCAGGTCATCTCTCCGTCGAGTAAATAGCTCAGCAGAAAAGTAGCACCGCCGGTCGCGACCGCCACCGCAACCTGCCTGATTATCCTGACCACAGACACTCTTCCCTTCCTCTCAACACGCCGTAGGAGTGTTTCCGAAGCTCCAGCGAACGCCTTCCTCGGCCGGTGTCCGCCCGAAATCCAGGAGGAGCTGGCTTCTAGTCCGGCGAGGAGCACCCAAAATGATCGAGACTGATAGCGGCATCCCAGAGACGGGAGGACTGAGTCGATCGTTCCCGCATATTAATTGGATTGGAGCGGATCTTCATTGTCAAGCCTTCGACACCACTGCCCCCACAACTCACTTCTTCATCAAAAACATGAAATTGTCCGGAATCGGGCCCGGAATTTCCGCGCCGGACGGCTCCGCCACCCCGCCCACGTCAACCGCCCAAACCTCCACCCCGGCACGCACCTGAGCATGACAAATCCTTACGCTGCGCTACAGGTACGACGCCGCCTGGATGGACAGCAAGAATGGCCACCCAGGCGATCTCCCCACCGAGCAGAAAACCCGGTAGAAACACGGCGCCCCCGACGGCGACCGCCAAGCCGAACCATCCGAACGCCGCGCTCACCTGCACCTCCCCCTGTTCGACCTCGGTCACGCGCCGACGGAGTCCTCCTCAGCTCCCGCCTGGCAGACGCCCGCGACCCGTGCCAAGGCGGACAGGCTCGACGACGACTCGAGTCCTGCCAGCGCGAGCTGATCCCTGATCCGCCCGACCAGGCTGGACCACTCCCGCGAGAAGCCGGGACGTCTTTCCAGCGCGGCCCACACCTCGGCCAGCTCCTCGGCGACCCTCGCCCCGGGCATCCACAGGTGGAGCAGGTGATCGATCACCGGACGGAAGCGCCGCACCACCTCCTGGGCGGAATCAACCCCGATCCGACTGTTATCGAGCAGGGACTCCACCGTGGAAAGCAGCCAGTCGTGAAGGGCGAGGTCCTCGCACGCGGCCACGACGTCGGACGGATCGCATCTCCCGAGCCGCAGCCGCAGCGTACGCAACGTTTCATCCTGGATGGTGAACTCGACGCTCACCGGTGAGACGGAAGCAGCCGGCTCGCTGTTCCGGTGAAACGACTCCGCCGACCCGGTGGGGACCGAGGGGAAATCGGAAATCCTCCGCTGCGCACCCAATAATTGTGGCAGCACGGCCGAATCAGAAGACCGCCAGGTGACGGCGAATCGTAGTTGCGTTCGGCGCGCCCGCAACGAGGTGACTCGGTCGATACCCGGCCTGCGCTGAACGCGGCTGAGCAATCGGCTGCTGACCGCGCCGAGATCGAGGGATGCCCGGGTCTGTGTTGTCAGGAATCCCGCAGCCAGGTCGTCCGCGTCAGTGCGCCCGGCGACCTCGATTATCCCCGGGTTCGCCACATAGTGCGACCACGGCAGTCTGCGCTCGCCCGCGGCTCGGGTGAGCCTGGCCCGGGTGGAGGCCTGCAGGACTGTGCCCCCGGTGACGGACGCTCGGGCCACGGCCGTTCCCGCACCGTCTGCTCTGGTGCCCGAGATGGTGGCGAGCGGGCAGTGCACGCCCACCCGTACGTCGGGCGAGAACGCATGGGCGACGGGCCTGGTAGCGCTGCGGACCCGGCCTCCCGGCACGATGTCCAGCAGCGCGGCGACGGTGGTGGCGCCGACGCGGTGGGAGTTCTGCAGCAGGGTGGTACGGACCTCGCCGACCAACATGTCCAGCTCTTCGGCGAGCTCGCGCGCCTTGGGCGCCCTCGGAACAGCCGTCGCCTTCGGAGCGGCCATCAACGGCCCAGAAAAAAGTAGGAAAGACGGTCCGCGGGCTCAGGCGGCAGCGCGATGCCCTCGGCTCCCGCACGACGTTCCGTGGCCGAGAGCGCTGCCGAGTCGACCCCCACCTGGCCGAGGATCACGCGCACGGCGTGCTCGACCGGAAGGTAGCCGGTATCGAGCACGGAGAAGGTCCGGTAGGCGCAGAAAGGCGCAGGGGCCGGGGTTAGGCGGCCGATCGATGGGAAGTCGGCCCAGCGGTCCGGCAGGTCCGCGGGATCGACCGTCACCGGGCGGACCACCGTCTCGCCACCGGCCCGCAGCAGGCCCAGTCGCAGGAGCTGCCACACCGCCGCCAGAAAGGCGCACGACCAGGCATGGTGCCCGCGGTGTTCGCTCCACAGCTCCACATCGAGGAAGACCGAGTGGCGGCGCGAGCCGTTTTCCGTCGGCGGCTGCCAAGGCTCCGCGACTCCCATCGCCCTTGTCCCGGTGGTGGACGGCGAGCGGGCTCCGTTACACAGCCAGCCAGTCTCGTTCAGCGTCGGACGCGAGCCGTTCGCCCCGTAGGGCGGGTCCGCGACGAGCGCTCCCTCGACGATGCGCGCCAACGGTACGTTCTCGGCGGCGGCGCACGCCGACTCCCGCGCGATGTAGTCGATGACGATGTCCTGGGCTCGCGCGGCGGCGAGCAGCTGTGGCACCACTGCTGCCGGCGGCGGCATCTTCCCCTGGTCGGAGTAGTCGTCGACGAGCAGGCAGGTGCTCACCCGGGGGGCCCGGCCAGCACGGGCGGCGCCACCCGCGCCGCCGGCGAGCGAGCCCAGCCGCGGCCGGTCCACCCACGGCGCTATCCGCCGGAAATGCTCCGCCAGTACGCCGGCGCCGCCCGCCAGGTCTTCCGGGTAGAAATGGCCGAGTTCCACCGACAGATGGGCCAGCGGGACCTCCACGGTGCGCTCGACGGCGCTCGTCTCACGGAACACCGCGGACCCGGGCACGGTCGTCGGCCCGCCGGAGAATGGTTCCACGTGTGTCAGAGCCCCTCCCACGCGCTGTCGTCTGTCAGGCGCTTGGCGAGGTCCTCGAACGCCTGTCCGGTCTCCTCGTTGGCGATCCGCGTGGTCGAGATGTCGTCCTCGACGATGATCTGCTCACGCCACTGCAGGACCGGGTCGAGCGGGATCGAGCCGAGCATTACGCTGCGGCCGAGGCGCAGCTTCGCCGCCAGCTTCTGCAGGTCGGTGTTGTACGACTGCAGCCACACCGACTGTTCCGCCCGCAGGACGGCCAACTGTGGTGAGTCTGGTTCGAGCACGGCGGTGCGGACGAACCGGATGGTGTCCTCCAGCTCGCGGCGCCTGTGCCCGCGATCCATCCCCGTCTCGAGGATGCCGTGCGGGCCGAACACCAGGCCGGCGGCGGCGACGATGTGCTGGCGCGTCCACCGGTGGAACACCAGCCAGCGCGCGGTCTTCTCAGCGAGCGCCGGGTCGGCCGTGGCACGCAGCACCAGCTCCGTCGCGTACGACCGGCCGGCGCTGAGGTCGACGAGGGTGAGCTCGAACTCCTCGTCGAGGCGCAGGAACAGATCGCTGCACCGCCGGGCCATGGTCGCGTCGACGGGGAACTCCCCACCGCCGGAGTCACCCGGCAGCAGGGTGAGCCTGCCGGCTCCGAGCGGTCTTGCCCGCGGCCCGCCCAGCTCCGACTGCCCCCAGACGTCCAGCTGGTCCACTTCGGCCGTCCGCCCGGCGAGGTATTCGTGCAGCCCGCCGCCGGTAGCCGTGCCCTGCCCTGCCGCCTCCACACCGAAGATGGCGCCCGCGGTAGGCGAGCCGAAGTCGAAGTCGAGATAGCAGACGTCGCTGCCCTGCATCGCGCGTCGATAGGCGACGTTGCAGCTCGTCACGGAGCGACCGGTGCCGCCTTTGTCGGACGTCGCAAATATGATCATCGGAGCCGGGCCCTCAGGCTCGCCGGGCCATGGCGAGCGCGTCGAGATCGCGCAGCGCCGCCTGCACGATCGCGATCGACGTCGCCGGCTGGCGTTCACGCAGCTCACGCGCCCGCTGCAGGTTCGCCCCAATGCCGTGCAGCTGGGTTCTGGCCGGGACGGTGGATGTCGGAGACTCCCGCAGCAGCTCGGCTGTGTGCAGGTGGTCGGCCTCGGCGAGCATGTCCAGCGCCAGGTCGGCCAGCCGGGCGCTGTACGGACGCGCGACGGAGACCGCCGCGACGGTGACGAGCGCCTCCATCACCCGCTCGGTGAAGTACCAGGACGGCCCCTTGTCCGTCGGCGACAGCTTGAACAGGCTGATGTCATCCCACAGCCCGGCGCCGGGACCGTCGGAAAGCTGACGGAGCCGCACGTGACGGTCCCAGATCTCGTCCGCAAGGCCGACCAACCGATCTCGCAGCGCGCTGTCACGAGTGACGGCCGCGGTCCGCGCCACCCGCTTGAGCAACGCGGTCGAGAAGTCCGCCACCGGCCACTCCATAGCCGGCCCGAGGTCCTCGGCGCCGGTGAGCGGGAGCCGTACCCCCGGGACGTGCAGCTCGATCGCGGGCTCGCGCAGCCTCGCCCGCCTGGTGACCCGACCCCGCACGGCCAGTTCCGCCAGGACGTCCGCGATACGCGCGATGTCGACGTCCCGGGCTCGCTCGGTGGCCAGCGCCTCGATCGTGATCGAGGCCGCGAGCAGGGTGTCGTAGTCCGTCTCAGGCCCCTCGTCCGCAGGGTTCGCGCTCCGCCAGGGAACCTCCTCGACGGGCCAGCGGGACCGGCCGAGGCGCGCGATGGTCGACCAGTAGAGCTGCGCCAGGTTCGAACGCAGCTGGAGGGCACCCACCAGGCCCTCCTGATCCGGGTTGATCAGGCCGAGCTGTCGGGTGCGCGCCGAGAAGAGGTCGGAGATGCCGTCGAGTGCGACCACCGTGAAGTACAGGGAGGGCTTCGCCTGAGCGACACCCGGGGACTGGTCGACCACGACGCCCGTGCCCGCGTCGACCGGGGGGGCATCCCGGATGATGCCCCAGGACCAGCCGCACTCGAACAGCACGCTGTCGTCGTCCACTGCTTCGGCGGACAGTTCCACACCGAGTTTCAGCTCGCGCAACGAGGTACGGGCCGGGACCAGCGCGTCGCGGACCTCGTCGAGGACCTTCTCGGTCGACTTCCCTTCGGTGTTGACCAGGTCGCACAACGCCCGCCCCTCCTCGGAGTAGGCCGCGAAGGTCCGCACCGTGAAACTACGCAGAATTCCCACCATCGACGCGGTCAGCCGGCGCGATGCGGCCTTCTCCAGCTCCCGCATCTCGGCGAGCAACGCGTCGCGCCGCACCGTCGGCCGGAACTCGCGGACGAAACCGAGAATGGCGAGTGACAGCGTGATGGACATCGAGAACGAGTCGACTATCTCCAACGCGCGCTGCTCGGGGGTGAGTGGCTCGCCCTGGCCGACCGGCTGAAAATACGAACCGCCGGAGAAGACCGGCGCGCCCCGCTCGTTCGTATACCGCTCGAGATACTCACTGAGCGCCCGCACCAGCACTTGCGGGATCTGGCGCGCATCACCGATGCGTTCCAGCGCCACTCGCACGTCCTTGGCGGTCTCGTCCGGCTTTACGATCTCCATCCCGGGCATCTGGTACGACGGGTACATGAGGCAGAGCAGCTGTTCTGCGTCGCTGGTGGAGTTCGACTCGGCCCGGCCGCTGAACTTCCATCCGCCGCCCTGGTACGAGTACTCGGCGGCGGCCTCCCACATCTCCAGCAGAAGCTGCCTAGGTCGGATATCCAACGCCGTCCCCCTTCTTCCTCGACGTCCGGGCCCGCTAGGCGTCCGCGGCCGTGGTGGAGCCGTCCGGCTCCCGTCTTCTCGTACGGCCGCGGACGAGGACCATGCTTTCGTATCCCTCGCGCAGCATCTCGGCACCGACGAACCGGTCCGCCTTCACATCGGTCGCCGTCGCCTCAAGGCTTTCGACGATGTAGTCCATCTTCAACGAGACCGCCGGGAAGCGGATGTCGCCGACCTCGTACCCTCTGGAATTCTCCATGTATGCCATCGCGAAGGGCGCGCCGGGCATAAGCGCGTCGAGGAAGCACCTGGAGGCGCGGTGAAAATCTTCCCTTTGCTCGGAGATGGAACACGCCACGAAGAACATCGTGCCGATGTCCCACCTGGAGCGGGGTAACTCGAAGACGCTTCCCTGTTCGACCACCACCCGTTCCGCCAGCGCCCGGCGCGGGTCATCCACACCGAGGTAGGCCCGTTCCTGGGTCAGCACCTTCCAGAACGGGTCCCAGGCGGTGCCGTAGGACCGGACCTCGTTCTCCAGCCACGTGACATTGCTGGCGGAATGCTCCCGCAGGGTGATCCGCTCGCACCAGGGCAGCATCGACAGCGCCGGATAGAGGTTACTGCCGGTGCCCACGTCCAGCCCGTTGAGCGGGCGATCGGCGGCGGTCGCCGCGGCCGCGGCGAAGGTCGCGAAGAAATCCCGGACGCCCTCGAGGATTTCCTGGTCGTCGTCACGCAGGACGGCGTAGTTGTGGGCGTGGTACAGGTCGGGATCGAACTCGTCCCACCGCTGCCCGGCGTTGCCCATCGGGTTCTCATTTTCTTCTACGTGCACAGCGGCTCCCACGAATTGCGCGCGTCACTGTTCTGAACCGGGCCACAGTCGGGCCGGACGGCGGCCGAGGGCCAGCAAGAGCGGCCACGAGCAGGCGTACACACGCTCCGCGTGGCGGCGGGCCGCCCACAGCCGACCGCGGACGGCCCGCACCCACGGCCAAACATCGCGGCAGCAGGCGCCGCGGCGGACACAGAGCGGCGGCGGCGAAAGGGCGTGGGAGAACAGTGGTCCGCCTGGCGCTCCCGAACAGACCGGGCTCGGCTACCCGTCCAGGAACGGGTCGGTGCCGTTTCGGTCAGTGCGTGGCAGAGCGCGGCACGTGACGGACCGTGTCCGCGTCGCCCTGCGGATTCCGGTCCAGGTTGAGTTCGAACAGAAGGCGCGGCTCGTCCGCTCCGTAATAGCTGTCGACGTCCGCAGTCTGCTCGAAGCCCAGTGAGCGGTAGAGGTGTATCGCGACCGGGTTGTCGCGTGCCACAGCGAGGCGCACCCGCTGCACACCACGAAGGTAGAGACTTTCGAGTGTTTCCAGCGCCAGCAGGCGGCCGACACCCTGGCAGCGGCGGGAGCCGTCCACCCCAAGGGCCAGGAAGTGGGCGAGATCCGTTTCGGCATCGGACCCGGAACGCACGGCTATCGAGTACCCGAGCAGCTCGCCCGCCTCGTCTGCGACGAGGATCTCCTGCTGGTGGACGTCGAAGAGCTGGCGAAGGACGAACTCGGGGTACGCGAGCCGGCCAAAGATCTGCCGGTCGATCCGGCTGAGCGCGGAGAGGTCCGCCTCGACGACCGTCCTCACCTTGACCGTGTTCACGGCTCGCCCCTCCTGGATTTTCCCGGCCTGTCGACATGCCGGCCCGCGGGAGACAAGAGCGCGAACCCGTCGACCTGAGACGGCCCATGGACCATCCAGTACTCCCGCTACCCCCGCGGCCTTCCGGCATTCGGTGCGCCACGCCTCGGCGGAGGGCCGCGCTTGGAAGACTACCGCGCAGGTCGGAGGCGTCCTCGGCGGGCACGAAGGCGCCTGGCGCTGACCCAACCGGATACGACGGCATACAACGATGATGCCTCACTGGATGCGCACAATCCGTAAAACAGATGACTTCCAGCCGACATATAGTCACCGCCAAATGGCGGGATTAGCTGCTTTAAAGCAACGGGGCGAACTTTTGACAAGAATTGGAGGCCGCGGGCGGCCAAGGGCGGGCCCGGGGACGGCTGAGAGCGGCCGGGGGAGGGGCCGAGAGGGAGGCGGCCGGGTTGACCGCGGTGAGGCCGTCGATCGACGTCGCCGGTCGAGCCGGCCCCAGGCCCGCGGCGGCCACCCCGGGCCGGTGCTCCGCCAGCGAAGCTGTGAAGGGCGTCACCTGGTCAGACCATGATGAAACGGGCACTGGTTCGGGAAACGCACCTGATTCGAAGGAGCTTTGCCCGTGGCGGACCGGACTGCGCTCGACCCGTTCTCCAGCATGGACACCATGGATGGCACGGATTCCGATCTCGCGGTACTCGTGATCATGGCTGGGGCGGCCGTCATCGGCTACCTGGCGTCCCTGCTCGTACACCGGATCCTGCGGCGGATCGGTCGGCACTCGCGGATTGTGGAGGATCTCGCCGAACGGGGGCGCCGGCCCGCCCGGCTCACGCTCGTCGTTCTGGGGCTGCTCATCGCGGCGAACGCGACGGTGGAGCAGTCGTGGACGCCGGCCACCATCCGCGTGCTCGGCCTCGCGCAGATCGCCGCGCTCGCGTGGGTGGTGGGCGTGCTGGCGTTCGTCGTGGAGGACCTGGCGCTGTCGCGCTACCGGATGGACGTCGCCGACAACCGGCACGCGCGGCGGATCCGTACCCAGGTGATCCTGCTGCGCCGGATCACCGTCGTCGTGATCACTGTGATCGCGGTCGCCTCGATGCTGATGACCTTCCCGAGCGTGCGGGTCGCCGGCGCGAGCATCGTGGCGTCGGCGGGCGTGGTCGGCATCATCGCCGGGCTCGCGGCGCAGACGTCGCTGGCGAACGTCTTCGCCGGGCTGCAGCTCGCCTTCACCGACGCCATCCGGGTCGACGACGTGGTGGTCGTCGAGGACGAGTGGGGCCGGATCGAGGAGATCACCCTCACCTACGTGGTCGTGCACATCTGGGACGACCGGAGGCTGATCCTGCCGTCGACCTACTTCACCACCAACCCGTTCCAGAACTGGACCCGCCGGGAGTCCGCGGTGCTCGGCGCGGTGGAGTTCGACCTGGACTGGTCGGTGCCCGTCGCCGACATGCGGACCGAGATGCACCGGATCGTCGAGAGCACCGACCTCTGGGACGGGCGGGTCAGCGTCCTGCAGGTCACCGACGCGGTCGGGGACCACGTACGGATCCGGGTGCTGGTGAGCGGGAACGACGGGCCGACGGTCTTCGACCTGCGCTGCCATGTACGCGAGGCGCTGGTCGACTGGTTGCGGCACAACCACGCGGCGGCGCTGCCGCGTACCCGGATCGAGATCGACGCCACGGCGGCCGGCGCCCGCGCCGGAGTCCAGGGCGGCGCGCGTTCCAACGGGCACCGCGTCGAACTGGGCAAGGCCGGCCTGGGCCAGGCCAGGGCCGGCGAGGCCGAGCGGGGCAGGGCCGAGCCGGGCACGACGGCCGCCCAGCCGGAGGATCTCTCCGATGCCCGGCTCTTCGCCGGCAGTGCCGAGGCCGAGGAGCGTTCCCGTGCGTTCAGCGAGACCGGCGAGCACTCCCCGTCCGACAGCTCCGGCCTGGTTGACGGCCCCGGCCCGACCGATGCCCCCGGCCCGACCGACGGCTCCAGCCCGACCGACGGCTCCGGTCTGACCGCTCCCAACCCCCGCGAGGCGGACGGCAGCCACGCGCCTGACCGTCCCTCGTCGAGGTGAGCCGCCGGTAGGCGGACACCGAAAGGGCCGCTACCCCGAGATCTCGGGGTAGCGGCCCTTTTCCGTCGTCAGGCGCCAAACCGCTGTCAGTCGCCGGCTCGCCGTTACTTACCGGCGGGCGTACCGACGGCTGTGCGAGGTGCGGGAGAGGCCACGGCCGTTGAAGGCCCTCCACAGCGCCAGAACGATGATCGCGCCGATGATGGAACCGATGATGCCGGACGACTGGAGCGCGCCTTCACCAATGTCCTTGTTGAACAGGACGTAGCCGAGGAAACCCCCGACGAAAGACCCGACGATGCCTACGGCGATCGTGCCGAGAATTCCGATCGGATCCGGGCCGGGGAGAACCAGACGCGCGACCGCGCCGGCGATCAGACCGAGCAGGACCATGACGACGAGGAAAGTCAGCATCAGTGGTTTCTCCTTTACCGAGGTTGTTGGCAGCTTTTTGCCCCGCACCGGAACTCGCAAACACTTTGTCCGGCGAGAACCGGATCCACCGCTTTGCGGATGCTTTCAGCGCCCACGCCGCCGGACCGGCTCGGCACGAAGCCGCCTCAGCTGCCGGACTTCGCCGCCTTCGTGGCCCGGCGGCGGCGCACCGACCGCCGGAGCAGGAGCAGCACGGCGCCACCGAAGACCGCGCCCCCGGTGGCACCGGGATGCCGGCGGGCCTGCTGGCCGGCCGTCCGTGCCGCCTTCCCGCTGGAGGCCGCCGTACGCTCCGCGGCGGCCGCGACCTGCGGGTGCTGCTCCATCTGCTCCCTCACGGTGCCGACCGCCCGGTCCTTCACCTCGACCGTCTTCTCCGCCGCGGAGGCGAGCGTGGGGTTGTGGCCGACCTTCTCCCGGACCGCGCCCACCGCCTTCTCGGCCGCGTCGCGCGTCTTCTCGGTGGCGGAGGCCACATGCGGCGCGAGCCCGGCGGTCATCTCGTTGAACCTGCGGCGGATGTCGGCACCCTCCGCGTCCTCGGTGACCGCGGCTCCGGCTGCGGGCACGGTATTCGCGGCACCAGGAACGGTGTGCGCGGTATCCGGGGCGGTGTTCGCGGCACCAGGAACGGTGTTCGTGGCACCAGGAACGGCGGCCGGCACGGCGGCCGGCACGGCGGCCGGTTCGGGCGCGGCCACGACCGGCGGTCGGGGGCCTGTCAGATCGGTACGCGGGGGATTCATGCCCTCGTTCATCTTCTGGTTCTCCTCGGCAGAATCGGGGACTCTCGCGTGCCTGAACGGATGGCGACTTCTGGGTTGCCCGCACGCGTCCTGCCGACGAACTACCCATGGATCCGCCGTAGATAACGCGATGTGTCCACGCATCGCCGTCACCACACACCGTTGTCCGCGATGGCCGCCGACGCGGATGTCCTGCGCGCCACCGGTTCCGCCCCGTTGGGAGGCCCCCGAGGCCCCCGCCCACGGGCCGGACGTCCACCGGCCGATGTAGCCCAGTACACACCGGAGGAGGCGAGCGGGGCGCCGGCCGGCATATGCCATGTACGTCTCGTGCTGGACAAAGGGCGGGGGCCGCGGCGCGAGGTCGGCTACCGTTCCCCCACGGCTTCCGCCGCGCGCGTCGCGTCCAGGAGGTGGCTGATGTCGGATACCGCGGGTGTGGGTGCGGACGACGGCCGGCTCGACGGCCTGTACGGCCTGCGTGAGCTCGCCGGGCGACTCGCGGCCGGGTCGATGAGCTCCCGGGAGCTCGTCGCCGCCTGCCTGGAGCGCATCGAGGCGACATCCACGACCCTGAACACCTTCCGGGTGCTACGGGCCGAGGAGGCGCTGGCGGAGGCCGAGGAGGCTGACCGGCGGCTCGACACCGGGGAGCGGCTCCCCCTGCTGGGTGTCCCGGTGGCCATCAAGGACGACACCGACATGGCCGGCCTCCCCACCGCCTTCGGCGCGGCCGGCGACTTCCCGCCGGCCACCGAGGACTGCGAGATGGTCCGGCGGCTGCGGGCCACCGGCGCGATCATCGTCGGCAAGACGAACACGCCCGAGTTCGGGCAGTGGCCGTTCACCGAGGGGGCGGCGTTCGGCGCGACCCGCAACCCGTGGAACCTCGACTACTCCCCCGGTGGGTCGTCCGGCGGCGCGGCGTCGGCCGTCGCGGCCGGGCTGGTCCCCGCCGCGATCGGGTCGGACGGCGCCGGCTCGGTCCGCATCCCCGCGGCCTGGACCCATCTCGTCGGGATCAAGCCGCAGCGCGGGCGCATCTCCAGCGCGCCGGTAACCGAGCAGTTCAACGGGCTGACCACCTTCGGCCCGCTCACCAGGACCGTCGCGGACGGCGCCCTCCTGCTGGACCTGCTCAGCGGAAGCCTCCCGGTGGACCGGGACCGCCCGCCGGTGCCGGCGGAGACCTTCCTGCGCTCGGCCGAGCACCCGCCGCCCCGGCTGCGGATCGGCCTGTCGCTGCGCGTCCCCTACAGCGGGATGTCGGCCGCGCTGGATCCGGCTGTCCGCACCGCCGTGGAGCGCCTCGCCGAGGTGCTGGCCCGGCTCGGGCACGACGTGGTGCCGGTCGAGCCGCCGTACGGCCTGCTCGGCCTGCTGTTCCTGCCCCGCTCGATGGACGGCATCCGGGACTGGTCGCACCGGGTGCCCAACCCCGAGCTCCTCGATCCGCGGACAGTGGCGAACGCGCGCAACGGGCGGGCGCTGCGGCCGGTGCTCGGGCTGACCCGGGCCGCCGAGGCACCGGCCCGGGCGTGGATCGGCCGGGTCTTCCGCACGGTGGACGTCCTGCTCGCGCCGACCACCGCGGTGCCGCCGCCGCGGGTCGGCGAACTGAACCGGGAGACGAACTGGGAGACCGATCAGGCGATCGTCGCGGCCTGCCCGTACACCTGGCCGTGGAACGTCCTCGGCTGGCCGGCGGTCAACGTCCCGGCCGGGCTGACGCCTGCCGGGCTGCCGGTCGGCGCCCAGCTCATGGGCCCGGCGGGCGGCGAGGGGCCGTTGATCTCCCTGGCCGCCGAGCTGGAGGACGTCGAGCGTTGGTACACGCGCCGGCCGGGCCGCCTGGAGGCTTCGACGCCCGCCTGACCCGGAGGCGTCTGAGCTGGAGGCGCCTGCGGCCGGAGGCTGGCGGCCGATCCGGATCGTCACCGCCGGATGCACACAGCGGGACACCGGCACGTGAAGCACCTTGTAGCTCACTCGAGGTGACCTCCGGAGGTGCCATCGGGGGTACAAAATTGGAGGTCGCCCGCGAACGGGCCTCTGCGCCCTGGACAATGGCGCATGCTCAGCAACGTGGTACCCCGGATCGGGGACTTCGTGGGTCAGTGGGGGGCTGGTCTGCTGGTTCTCGGTGCCGCGGTCGCGGTAGGCGCCGTCACCGACCTGTCGACCGCGGGCTACTTCGGGCTCGGTGCCCTGGTGACCGCGGTGACCTGTCCTCCGGCGGCGACGCTGGGTGTCGGGCTCGCCGCCGAGGTGATGGCCGTCGCCTCGGGGTGGTGGGACCACCGGTTCGGCAACGGTCAGCACATCGCGGCCTGCATCCTGGTCGCGGCCCAGGTCGCGGTGGCCGTCTACGTGTCGGTGAGCCGTAACCGGCGCAGCTCGGAGCTCCAGCAGGTCCGGGCGGTGGCGGAGGTCGCCCAGCGGGCTCTGCTGCCCGAGGTGCCCATCGCGCTGCACGGGGCCGGGTTCGCGGCCCGCTACCTCTCCGCCGCCAAGGAGGCCTCGGTCGGCGGCGATCTCTACGAGGTGGTCGCGACGCCGCACACGATCCGCATGATCATCGGTGACGTGCGCGGCAAGGGGCTGCCCGCGGTGCGGCTGGCGACGGTGGTCCTGGGCGCCTTCCGCGAGGCGGCGGTGACCTGGCTGGACCAGGGGCAGGTCGCGGCCGCCTGCGCCCGCTCGGTCGGCCGCGAGGCCGAGCCGGAGGACTTCGTGACGGCGCTGCTGGTCGACATCTACCCTGACGGCCGGCTCAGCCTGTGCTCGGCGGGCCACCATCCGCCGCTGCTGGTTGGGGCGACCGCCACCACCACGCTGACCTGCCCGTCCTCACCCCCGCTGGGCCTCGGCGACCGCTTCGCGACCGCGACGGCGGACTGGGCGGTCGGCGACCGCCTGCTGCTGTTCACCGACGGGCTGATCGAGGCCCGGGACGGCGAGCGGGCCTTCTTCCCCCTGGAGCGGCACGTCGACCTGCTGCGCGACGTCCCGCCCGATGCCGCGCTCGACCGGCTCACCAGCGCCCTCACCAGGCACGTGGGTGGGAACCTGCACGACGATCTGGCCCTGCTGCTCGTCGAGCGGCGCCCGACGGGCGCGGCGCTGGCCGCCACGGCCCAGGCGCCCACGGCCCAGGCGCCGTTGTCCGCCGGGGCGCTCCCGGCCACTCCCGCGAACGCGAGCGCGGCCACGATGTCGGAATAGACGATGCGCGCCGTGGGACGCGCGAGGCGGGTCAGCGGCCGGCGGAGGCTCGGCGGCGGCCGTCCCGGCGGTAGGAGAACGGACCGGGAAGGTCGACGCTGGAGAGCCCGCCGCGGCGGTTCTTCGACCACACCCGCCAGGAGACGCGGCCGAGCTTCAGGGTCACCGAGGAGACCCCGTTCTCGCTGACGTTCACGTGGAAGGGGCCGTAGCGCGGCCGGCGCGTGTAACGCAGTCCCATGACTACCTCCAGGGAAGATGTGGGGCACGGGGGTCCTTTCCGGCTTTGCCCCCCGCTACACCCACGAACACCGATCTTGCCGTCCATGACCCGCCTACCCAGTCGCCCTATGTGACTTAGGTCACCTATCGCGATCCACATGTTCTGTCGGGCCGGACCTGGACAGGGCCCAGGGGATGCACGCTGTCGACGTGGGATCGCCCGACGGAGCCGGTAACGGCCATCCGCGGCCGGCTACCGACTGTGCCGACCTTCCTGCGTCGGCAGTCGGCCCCGTGCCGGAGTGGCTGGATCTGCAGATCCGCGACCGTGCGCTGCAGGCCACCGGGGCGTGCTTCACGATCACCGACCCGCGGCAACCCGACAACCCGCTGATCTGGGCGAACCCGGCGTTCGAGCGGGTGACCGGCTACAGCCTGGCCGAGGTGGTCGGGCGCAACTGCCGGTTCCTGCAGAACGGCGACGACGACCAGCCGGCGCTGGCGGAGCTGCGCGCCGGGCTGGCCGCGGGCAGGCACGTGGTGGTCGTGCTGCGCAACTACCGGCGGGACGGCACGCCGTTCTGGAACGAGCTCGCCATCAGCCCCGTGTTCGACCCGCTGGGGGAGATCACCCACTTCGTGGGCGTGCAGACCGACGTCACCGAACGGGTCGAGGCCCAGCTCGAGCGGGACAGGCTGTTCGAGCGCGAACGGGCCGCCCGCGGCGACGCCGAGCGCGCCACCGCCCAGCTGCAGCTGCTCGCCGACGTCAGCGAGCTGCTCTCGGGCACCCTCGACGTGGGTGAGGCGCTCGACCGGCTCACCAAGGCCGTGGTGCCCACCGCCGCGGACTGGTGCTCCGTGCACGTCCTCCCGCCCCGCTCCGCGCCGACGAGGACGGATTCCGAGGCCATGGGGCCGCGCCGGGTCATCACGCATCACCGCGACCCCCGGCTGCGCACGATCGCCGAGCGCAGCCAGCTGCTGCAGGCCGAGCTGCCGACCGCGGCGAGCGCCGTGGTCCAGGTGCTGCGCACCGGACGTCCCGTGCTGCGGGAACGCATCGACCCCGAGGGCCTGCGGGCGGCCCTGCGCCCCGAAGGCCGCGCCGACGAGCTGGTGGGCCTGCTGGAGGAACTGGGCCTGGCGACGGCCGTCGCCACCCCGCTGCTCGCCCGCGGCCGGGTGCTCGGCGCGCTGGTGATGGCCCGCTCGTCGGGCTCCTACACCGCGGACGACCTGCGCCTCGCCGAGGATCTCGGCCGGCGGGCGGGCACCGCGATCGACAACGCCCGGCTGTACCGCGCCGAGCACACGGTGTCGGAGTCACTGCAGCGCTCCCTGCTGCCGACGATCCCCGAGCTGCCCGGCCTCGCGTTCGCGGCCCGCTACCTGCCCACCGCGGCGACGGCGACCGTGGGCGGCGACTGGTTCGACGTGCTCGCGCTGCCCGACGGGGCGGCCGGGGTCGCGATCGGCGACGTGATGGGCCACGACATCGCGGCCGCGGCGGCGATGGGCCAGCTCAGCAGCGTGCTGCGGTCGTACGCGTGGGAGGGCCACCGGCCGGCGATCGTGCTCGACCGGCTGGACCGGCTGGTACAGGGCCTGGAGATGGCGCAGCTCGCGACCTGCCTGTACGCCTGGATCCAGGTCAACGACGCCGGCTTCGCGCAGGGGGCCGCCGCTCCCGCCTTCATGCGGTGGGCGAACGCCGGCCACCTACCGCCGCTCCTGCTCACTCCGGACGGGCGGGCCCGCCTGCTGGGTTCCACCGGCGCGCCGCCCACTGGCACCCCGGCCGCCGGGCTGTCGAGCGCGGAAGCCGGAGTACTGATCGGGGCGGGCGGCGCGGAGTCCTCGCCGCGCCCGGAGCTGCGCATCCTCCTGCCGGCCGGCTCCCACCTGGTCCTCTACACCGACGGGTTGGTCGAGTCCCGGGATCTCGACCTGGACGACGGCCTCGAGCGGCTGCGGCTCACCGCGGAGAAGCACGCCCCCGAGGACGGGCCCGAGGCCCTGGTGGATCTGATCGTCGACCAGATGCTCACCGGCCGGCGCCAGGACGACGACGTCGCGATCCTCGGCCTGCGGGTGCTCGCCGGGCCCGACTGAGGCCTGCCGGGCCGTGCCGGGCGCCCGTACGGACGTCGGCACCTGACGACGTGTCCGGGTCCGTTATCGTGATAAGCCGGTCGATGGATCTTGCTGTCCGGTCGGCTGGCCGGGGGC
>NZ_UBIZ01000699.1:0-775 GCF_900465275.1 Parafrankia sp. Ea1.12
CGGGCGCCGACGGTCGCGCGCTCCTTGGGGATCTCGGAGAACGGGTCCCAGTTGAAGAACCGGCAGGCGTTCTGCCAGGTGATCTTGTCGATCTCCTCGTCGGTCGCACCGGCGTTGTTCAGCTCGTTGAGCACGAACTCCGGCGCGTCCGGCCAGATCGAGTCCGAGTGCGGGTAGTCGCACTCCCAGGCGATGATGTCGATCCCGATCTCACGGCGCAGCTTCAGCGACGTCGGGTCGGTGACGTAGCAGGCGAGTGAGTGGTCGCGGAACACCTCGCTGGGCAGCTTGCCGCCGAAGTCGCGGCGCAGCCAGCGCTGGTTGGTGTAGTGCCGGTCGCAGCGGTCCAGGTAGAACGGGATCCAGCCGATGCCGCCCTCGGAGAAGGCGAACTTCAGGTCCGGGTAGGTCCGCATCGCCGGGCCCCACAGCAGGTCCTGCACAGCCAGCGACGAGATCTGGCACGCCAGGATGATCAGGTTGTCGATCGGCGCGTCCGGGGCGAGCTTGAGCGCGCCGAAACCGGTGCCGATGTGCAGGCACATCACCATCCCGGTGTCGGACAGCGCCTCGAACACCGGAGCCCAGAAGTCGAGATCGTGGTAGCTGGGCAGGCCCTCGAGGTGCGGCAGCTCGGGCATCGTGACCGCCCGGCAGCCCTTCGCCGCCACCCGGCGGATCTCGTTCACCATCAGCTCCGGCTTCCAGGTCGGAAGCAGCGCCAGCGGGATGAACCGGCCCGGGTAGGTGCCGGCCCACTCGTCGATGTGCCAGT
>NZ_UBIZ01000417.1:0-1829 GCF_900465275.1 Parafrankia sp. Ea1.12
GGCTTCGCCCCAGCCCGACGAGCATGTTGCTGTGGTCCGGCTGTGATCGTGGGCTCCGGCCGGGCGGTGTGACGGGTTGACGATGAACCCGCCTGTGATGCCGCTACCTGGCGGCGGTTGGCCTGAGGCCTGGCCGTCCCGGACCGGAGCTGACGATGACGCTACCCCGCACCGTCGCCGACGTCCTGGCCCATCACGTGAGCTTCGAGGTGGAGTGCATCGACCGGATGTACCTCAACGTCTATGTGCCCCAGCTCCAGTTCCCTCTCGGCCTGGTCGGGTTCCTCCGCCGCCGGCTCGGGATGCGAGTCGCCTCCACCGCCCCGCTGGCGTCGATCACCGAGGGTTTCGTGACCGCGGTCCGGCGGTTCGCCGCCGACCACGACATCCCGATCGTCGACTTCGTGAAGGGGCAACGGAAGGACGACGTGATGCACGAACGGCTCAAGGACTTCACCGGCACCCAGGGGGTGGTGTTCATCGGTCGGGCGCAGGAGAAGACTCCGCTGTTCCGTACGGAAAAGCGCCGCGACGCAGAGGGGAAGACATACCCGTGGATCGTGAAGACCACCGGGGTCGTCAACCACTTCTACTTCTACTGCGTCGACGACGACTTCGGCCCGTTCTTCCTCAAGTTCTGCTCCTACTTCCCCTACAACGCCAAGCTGTGCCTGAACGGGAACCACTGGGCGCAGCGGCAGGCGACCAAGTCCGGGATCGCCTTCACCCCGATGGACAACGCGTTCGCCGCGGTCGAGGACCCGGCCGGCCTTCAGACGATCTGTGACCGGCTCGGCCCGGCCGAGATCGATGGGCTGCTCCGCAAGTGGTTGGACATCCTGCCGCACCCGTTCACCCCCGACGACCGCGACGCCGGCTACCACTACGACCTCTCGATCCTGCAAGCCGAGTTCTCCCTGACCCAGACTCTCGACCGGCCCCTGTCCGGAAGGATCTTCTTCGAGCAGGTCATCCGGGACAACCTTGACATCGGCCGCCCCGACCAGGTCAGCCTGGTCTTCGACCGGTCCCTGCGCCGGACCGGCCCACGAGCCACCCCGAGCCGGTTCCGAACCCGAATTATCACCAACGGCGTCACCCCAAGCCTGCACGTCGACTACAAACACGCCACGATCAAGCAGTACCACAAAGAAGGGAAAGCGTTACGCACCGAGACCACCATCAACGACACCCGCGACTTCGGGATCGGGAAAAGGCTGATCAACCTGCCGGCGTTACGGCGGGTCGGCTTCCACGCCAACCGACGTCTGCTCGACGTCCAGACCATCAGCCACGATCCCACCGACGGCGACACCGCGTTCGCGGCCATCACCGATCCGGTCATCACCGAGACCGGACGACGGGTCGCCGGTATGCGGTTCACCGACCACCACGTCCAAGCCCTCTTGTCTGCAATCCTCGTCTTCCGTCTGCTGCCACACGGTTTCACCAACCGTGACCTACGCGAGTATCTCGCGCCGCTGCTCGGCCGCGACCCGAGCACCATCACCAGCGGACAGATGAGCTACGACCTACGCCGACTCCGCCTCCACGGCCTGATCGAACGCGTTCCCGGGACTCACCGCTACCAGATCACCCCCGCCGGGCAGCGCCACGCCCTGTTCCTCACCCGCGTCCACAACCGGGTACTACGCACCGGCATAGCCGAACTCGTCGACCGCCACAGCGACCCCCCGCCGCTACGCCGAGCAGCCGACGCCTACGACACCGCCATCAACGAACTCATCCACCACGCCGGACTCGCAGCCTGACCCGCGCGCCCCGAACTTGACCCATCCTTCGCGGCTTCGCCCGCCCAAGCCTTCTAG
>NZ_UBIZ01000039.1:0-233 GCF_900465275.1 Parafrankia sp. Ea1.12
CTGCCCCGCGGCGCGGGCGCCGTGCTGGCGTTCGGTATCGAGGGCGGTGCGGCGGCGGGCCGGAAGTTCGTCGAGGGCCTGGAGCTGTTCAGCCACCTCGCCAACATCGGCGACGTCCGCTCGCTGGCCATCCACCCGGCGTCCACCACGCACGCGCAGCTACGCGAGGACGAACGGCTCACCAGCGGGGTGTCCGCCGACCTGGTCAGGCTCTGCGTCGGCCTCGAGGGCGT
>NZ_UBIZ01000208.1:0-18722 GCF_900465275.1 Parafrankia sp. Ea1.12
CGCCACCGCGTGCAACGCGACCGTGGTTTTTCCGGACGACTCCGGCCCATAGATCTCGACGACGCGCCCGCGAGGGAGGCCCCCGATACCGAGCGCGACATCCAGCGCGATGGATCCGGTCGGGATGGCCTGGATCGGCGGGCGGGTGTCGTCACCCAGCCGCATGACCGAGCCCTTGCCGAACTGCTTGTCGATCTGCGCAAGAGCGTTCTCCAACGCCTTGTCGCGGTCGGGTCCTGCCATTGGAGTTACTCCTGGCTGAGGTCGTCGAGTCTTGGCCACGAGCCGACGCTAGGGGGTGGGTCCGACAGTTTCGATAGCCGGGTGGCCTCTGTGGACAACTGAGCGCATGTGGACAACACTAGCCGAACATCCGTTCGAAGCCACAGTGACACGCCGGTGCCCACCCGAACGGGTGGTTCCGGCACGCCGCGCGCATACCCCTGACACCACGGGTGGCCGCTCGGCCCCGCGCCGCGCCGTCCGGCGCCGACCGTCACCGCCCGAACGAGCCGGTCGACGAACGAGCCGGTCGACGACCTGCCGACGCCAACCTGGCGGCGGCGCGGGCCGCCGCGTCAGCGATCGCGGGCCGGCACGTTGAACTCGTCGCAGACGGCGCGCCACACCTGCTTGAGGTCGTCGCCCCGGCCCAGCGCCCGTTCGACGGTCGCCCCGCCCAGCCCGGAGATCACATGGTCGCGTGCCAGTGAGTCCGCGTACGCCGCGCCGAACTGCTTGTTCATGTTCGCCCAGAACTCGGTCAGTCGCACGGGACCAGTGTGCACGGGCCTCCCGCCCGGCCTCCCGGCGCGGGACGCACCGGTGCCGGTCACGGCCACCAGGCGCCGGGCGCCCCACGACGCCCCGCCACCGTGATGCCGGGCGCAGGCACCGTCACGCCGGGCGCGGGCACGCGACGTCCCACGGGAACCGCGGAGCGGGCAAGTTCTGTCGGTGGGCCGAGTTGTGTCGGGGGTAGGACGCAGACTGGTGCACGTGACCGCATCGGACCCACTCGCCGCCTTCTCGGCCCCGACCAGGGAATGGTTCGCGTCCTCCTTCGCGGCGCCGACTCCGGCCCAGGCCGGCGCGTGGGCAGCCGTCGCCGGTGGGGAAAGCGCCCTGGTCGTCGCTCCGACCGGGTCGGGCAAGACACTCGCCGCCTTCCTCTGGTCGCTGGACTCGTTGGCCCGCTCGGCGCCGCCGGCCGATCCGGCCCGCCGCTGCCGGGTGCTCTACGTCAGCCCGCTCAAGGCGCTGGCGGTCGACGTGGAGCGCAACCTGCGCGCGCCACTCACCGGCATCCGGGCCGCCGCCACCCGGCTCGGCCTGCCCGTGCCGGACGTGTCCGTGGGTGTCCGCTCCGGTGACACCCCGGCGGCCGAGCGCCGGGCGTTCGGCCGCACCCCGCCGGACATTTTGATCACCACGCCGGAGTCGCTGTTCCTGATTCTCACCAGCGCCGCGCGGGAGGCGCTGCGCGGCGTGGAGACGGTGATCGTGGACGAGGTACACGCGGTGGCGGGCACCAAGCGCGGCGCCCACCTCGCGCTCAGCCTCGAGCGCCTCGACGACCTGTTGGACGTCCCCGCCCAGCGGGTCGGCCTGTCCGCGACGGTGCGCCCGGTCGACGAGGTGGCCCGGTTCCTCGGCGGGCCGCGGCCGGTCACCGTGGTGCGCCCGCCGGCGGCGAAGACCCTCCATATAGACGTCGTGGTCCCGGTCGAGGACATGGCGAACCTCGGCGAGGTGGCCGGCGCGGTCCCGGAGGGCTCCGCCGCCGGGGCGGCGCCGCGGGCGTCGATCTGGCCGGCGGTCGAGGAGAAGGTGCTCGACCTGATCCTCGGCCACTCCTCGACGATCGTGTTCGCGAACTCCCGGCGGCTGGCGGAGCGGCTGTGCGCGCGGCTGAACGAGTTGTACGCCGACCGTCTCGCCACCGCGGACGCCACGGGCGCCACGGGCGACCCCGATGGTCGGGAGACCGGCGGCTGGGAGTCCGACGGGTGGGAGAGCGGCGAGCGCGCCGGCCCCGCGGGCTCCCGCGCCCCCGCGGAGATCATGGGGGTCGCCGGTTCGGCCGTGTCGCCGGCCGGGGTCGAGGTGGCGCGGGCGCACCACGGCAGCGTCAGCCGTGAGCAGCGCATGCTGATCGAGGAGGACCTCAAGGCCGGGCGGCTGCCCGCGGTGGTCGCCACGTCCAGCCTCGAGCTGGGTATCGACATGGGCGCGGTCGATCTGGTCGTGCAGATCGAGTCGCCGCCCAGCGTGGCGGCCGGCATGCAGCGGATCGGCCGGGCCGGCCACCAGGTCGGCGCGGCCAGCCGGGGGGTGGTGCTGCCCAAGCACCGCTCCGACCTGCTGGAGTGCGCGGTCGTGGCCGAGCGGATGAGCGACGGGCGCATCGAGGCCGTGCGCTACCCGCGCAACCCGCTCGACGTGCTGGCCCAGCAGATCGTCGCGATGGTGGCGGTCGAGGACCGCGAGGTGGACGAGCTGGGCGCGCTGGTCCGCCGCGCGGCGTCGTTCGCCACCCTGCCCGCCTCCGCCTACGAGGCCGTGCTGGACATGCTGGCCGGGCGCTATCCGTCCGACGACTTCGCCGAGCTGCGCCCGCGCATCACCTGGGACCGGGCGACCGGGGTCCTCGCGGGCCGGCCGGGCGCCCAGCGGCTCGCCGTGACCAGCGGCGGGACGATCCCCGACCGCGGCATGTTCGGGGTCTTCCTCGTCGGTGAGAAGGCCAGCCGCGTCGGCGAGCTCGACGAGGAGATGGTCTACGAGTCCCGGGTCGGCGACGTCGTCCTGCTCGGCTCGTCGAGCTGGCGGATCGAGGAGATCACCCCCGACCGGGTGCTGGTGACCCCGGCGCCGGGCCGGCCCGGTCGGCTGCCGTTCTGGCACGGTGACGCGCCGGGCCGGCCTGCCGAGCTCGGCCGCGCGCTCGGCTCGTTCCTGCGGGAGCTGTCCGCGGCGAGCCCGCGGGACGCCGCCGACCGGGTGCGGGCCGCCGGGCTGGACACCTGGGCGACCGCGAACCTGCTGACCTACCTGGACGAACAGCGCGCCGCCGCCGGGCATCTCTCCGACGACCGTCGCATCGTCGTGGAGCGGTTCCGCGACGAGCTGGGCGACTGGCGCCTGGCCGTCCACTCGCCGTTCGGTGCGCCGGTGAACGCCCCCTGGGCGCTGGCGATCGGCGCCCGGCTGCGGGAGCGCTACGGCGCGGAGGTCCAGATCATGCACACCGACGACGGCATCGTCGCCCGCGTGCCCGACGCCGCCGAGCCCCCCGAGGCCGAGCTGGTCGTCTTCGAGCCCGAGGAGACCGAGGCGCTCGTCCGTGCCGAGGTGGGCGGCAGCGCCCTGTTCGCGAGCCGGTTCCGTGAGTGCGCGAGCCGCTCGCTGCTGCTGCCCCGCCGTACTCCCGGGCGGCGCACGCCGCTGTGGCAGCAGCGCCAGCGCAGCGCGCACCTGCTGTCGGTCGCCTCGACCTTCGGCGACTTCCCGGTCGTGCTCGAGACGATGCGCGAATGCCTGCAGGACGTCTACGACGTCCCGGCCCTGGTGGGCCTGATGCGCGACATCGGCGCCCGCTCGCTGCGGGTGGTCGAGGTCGAGACGCCGTCCCCGTCCCCGTTCGCCTCGTCGCTGCTGTTCGGCTATGTCGCCGCGTTCATGTACGACGGCGACGCGCCGCTGGCCGAACGGCGCGCCCAGGTCCTCTCCCTGGACAGCTCGCTCCTCGCCGAGCTGCTCGGTGAGGCCGAGCTGCGCGAGCTCATCGATCCCGGGGCGCTGGAGCGGATCACCGCCGAGCTCCAGCGGCTGGTGCCCGACCGGCACGCCCACGACGTCGAGTCCACCGCCGACCTGCTGCGCGCCCTCGGCGACCTGACGGACGAGGAGGCCGGGGCGCGGGGGGTGGCGCCGTCCTGGCTGGCGGCGCTGGCGGACGCCGGGCGGGTGATCCGGGTGCGGATCGGCGGCGAGGCGCGCTGGGCCCCGGTCGAGGACGCCGGCCGCCTGCGCGACGCGCTCGGTGTTCCGCTGCCGGTGGGAGTGCCGGCGGCGTTCACCGAGCCGGTCCGCGATCCGCTCGGCGACCTGGTCTCCCGCTTCGCCCGCACCCACGGCCCGTTCGAGCCGGCCGCCGTCGCCGCCCGTTTCGGGCTCGGGGTGGCGGTGGTCGTCGGGGCCCTCGAGCGGCTCACCGCGACCGGGCGGCTGGTACGCGGCGAACTCCACCCCGACCGCGCGGGCGAGCAGTGGTGCGACGCGGGGGTGCTGCGCGCGCTGCGCCGCCGCAGCCTGGCGGCGCTACGCAAGGAGGTGGAGGCCGTCCCCACCCGGGCGATGGGCGCGTTCCTGCCCGCCTGGCAGTCGGTGACGACAGGCCGCGGGCACGGTGTGGACGGCGTGCTGCGCGCCGTGGAGCAGCTCCAGGGCGCCCCGGTGCCGGCGAGCGCGCTGGAGCAGCTCGTCCTGCCCGCCCGGGTCAGCGACTACTCATCGGCGATGCTGGACGAGCTGTGCGCGACCGGCGAGGTGCTGTGGGCCGGGGCCGGCGGCCTGCCCGGCAACGACGGTTGGGTCACCCTCGTGCTGGCCGACTCCGCCGGGGAGCTGCTGCCCCCGCCCGACCTGGACGCCGCCGGCGGCGACCTGCACCGCGCGATCCTCGACGCCCTCGCCGGCGACCAGGCGCTGTTCTTCCGGACCCTCTCCGACCGGGTCGGCGCGCTCGACGACACGGCCCTGGCGGACGCGCTGTGGGATCTGGTGTGGGCCGGTCTGGTCACCAACGACACCCTTGCCGCCCTGCGCGTCCAGCTCGGCGCCGGGCGTCCGGCGCATCCCGCGCATCCGGTGCCGCCGCGCCGGCGCTCGGCGCGCGGCCGGCCGGCGCGGTTCGGCCGGCCGACCATGCCGCGCCGGGCCGGCCCGCCCACCGTCGGCGGCCGGTGGTCGCTGCTGCCGGAGCGGGAACCCGACCCGACCCGACGGGCGCACGCGCTGGCCGAGTCCCTCCTGGACCGGCACGGCATCGTCACCCGCGGCGCGGTCACCGCCGAGCGCACGCCAGGCGGATTCGCGGCGGTGTACCGGGTGCTGTCGGCGTTCGAGGACGCCGGGCGGTGCCGCCGCGGCTACTTCGTCGAGTCGCTGGGGGCCGCGCAGTTCGCCGTCCCCGGCGCGGTCGACCGGCTCCGCGCGATCGCCGGGGCGCAGCGCGACGCCGCCGACCAGCCCGCCTGGTCCGCCCCCGACCTGGTCGCCTCTGGTCTCGGCGTCTCTGGCTTCAGCGCCTCCGGTCTCGGCGCCCAGAGCCTGGGCACCCCGGGTCTGGGGTCGGGCCATGCCGCGGCGGCGCGACTGGGCGGGGCCGCGGCGGCGGAGCGGTTCCCGGCCGCCGGGTCCGGGGGTCCGCCAGGCTACGGCGCCCGCCGCGGGGACACCGGCGCCGCAGCGGCGGTCGTGCTCGCGGCCAGTGACCCGGCGAATCCCTACGGTGCCGCGCTGCCGTGGCCCAAGCGCCCGGCAGCCGACGGCGAGGGCTCGGGCCACCGTCCGGGGCGCAAGGCCGGCGCGCTGGTCGTCCTGGTCGACGGCGAGCTCGTCCTCTACGTCGAACGAGGCGGCCGCACCCTGTTGTCGTGGTCGGACGCGCCGGGCCTGCTCGGCCCGGCGGTGGGTGCCCTGGCCGGGGCGGTCCGCGCCGGGTCCCTCGGCCGGCTGGCCGTGGAGAAGGCCGACGGCGCCGCGGTGGTCGGCAGCGGGCTCGGCGCGGCCCTGGAGTGGGCGGGGTTCCACCCGACCCCCCGCGGCCTACGGCTTCGGGGGTGACCACGGCGCGGGAGGAGCCCGGCCGCGTACCCACCCCGTGGGACCCGAGCCTGCGCGGCCTGACGATCGGCCTCGTCAGCACCGTCACACTGATCGCCTTCGAGGCGATGGCGGTCGTCACCGTGCTGCCGGAGGTCGCCGCCGACCTGTCCGGACTGTCCCTGTACGGCTGGACGACCAGCGGGTTCTTCCTCGGTCTGCTCGTCGGGGTGGTGATCGCCGGGGCGGAGACGGACCGCGTCGGCGCGGTGCGCCCGTTCACCGTCGGGCTGTCGCTGTTCGCCGCCGGCTTAGCCGTGGCCGCCCTCGCGCCGACCATGGAGATCCTGGTGGCCGGCCGCATCCTGCAGGGCCTCGGCGGCGGCGCGGTACCCGCCGTGCTGTACGCGACGATCGGGCGTGCCTACCCGGAGTCGCAGCGGCCCAGGATGTTCGCGGTGACGTCCACCGCCTGGGTGGTGCCCGGGCTGGTCGGGCCGGTGACCTCGGCGCTCGTCGCCGAGCACGCCGGCTGGCGGTGGGTCTTCGGCGGGCTGCTCCCGCTGGTGCTGGCGGCCGGGGCGATCACGGTCCGCGCGCTGGGCGGGCTGGGGCCGCCGCCGACCGCGCCCACCGGCGGGGCGGCGCGGCGTTTCGTCGCCGCGATCAGGGTGAGCGTCGGTGCCGGCCTCATCCTGGCCGGGCTGACGAGCCGGTCGCCGCTGGGGATCGCGCCGGTTCTCGCCGGGGGGCTGCTCGCCTACCGGCCGCTGCGCGTCCTGCTCCCGGAGGGAACGCTGCGCGCACGTCCCGGCATCGCGGCGGCGGTGGCCGCCCGCGGGCTGCTGACCTTCGCCTTCTTCGGCGCCGACACCTTCGTCCCGCTGGCCGTCACGGCGGCGCGCGGGCAGTCCACGACGGTCGCCGGCACCGCGGTCACCGTCGCGACCGTGACCTGGACAACAGGCTCCTGGACGCAGGCGCGGCTGGCCGGGCGCTACCCGGGGCGGGAGCTGATCCGCTCCGGCCTGCTCCTGGTGGCGGCCGGCACGGCGGGCTTCGCCCTGGTCCTGGTGGACGGCGTACCGCTGGCGGTGCCGATCGCCTGCTGGGGGCTCGCCGGGCTCGGGATGGGCCTGGCGTATTCGCCGGTGGTGAGCCTGGTCCTCGCCGAGACGCCGCCGGAGCGGCACGGCACGGCGTCCAGCTCGGTGACCCTCTCGGACAACCTCGGAACGGCGTTCGGGACAGGTCTTGGCGGAGTGGCCGTCGCGGCCAGCGAAGCCTCCACCGGGACACCCTCAGCCGGGCTGGGTGTGGTCTTCGCCCTGACCGCGGTCGTCGCCGTGCTGGGCGCCACCGTCATCCGCCGGGCTCCGTCCAGGACGTTCCCCACTGTGTCCTGACGATCTGTGTCCTGACGATCCGCGTCCGGACTGGCCGTGCTCTGACTGCACCCGTGCACGGACACGGACCGCGTCCTGGCAGGTCGACAGGGCCGGGTCGTGGGCACCATGGGGATGTGCCCGAAGGTGACACGGTCTGGCTGGCGGCGCGGCAGATGGATACCGCGCTCGCCGGCCGGGTGCTGCTGCGCTCGGACTTCCGGGTGCCGTCGCTGGCGACCGCCGACCTGAGCGGGCGGCGGATCATCACCGTCCGCCCACGCGGCAAGCACCTCCTGACCCGAGTCGAGGGCGGCCTCACCCTGCACACCCACTTCCAGGTGACTCCTCCGACGGTTGGAGCCGTCGGCTTCTCAGGCCGCTTCCGCGCCCTGACGGGCCAGCCCGACCCGAAGAATGTTGATCGCCGCGTTCACGTCGGCGTGCGCGGCATGCCCGCACGCGACACAGACGAACGCGGCCTGTGTCCTGCGGCTGTCGGCGTGGCAGTGCCCGCAGACCGCACAGGTGCGGGAGGTGTTGGCAGGGTTGACCTCGACGACCACCCGTCCGGCGCTTTCAGCCTTGGCACGCAGCACAGCGAGGAACACCCCCCACCCCGCGTCGAGAACACTCCTGTTCAACCCGGGCTTCGCCGCCTGCCCGTTCGCCAGGAAAGCTCCGAGCCGGTCGGGGTCGGGTCTCGGCGCGGCCCGGCGGGTCATGTTCACGATCCGCAGTGCCTCCACGGCGATCAGATCGTGGTCGCGGACCAGGTCGCGTGCGACCGTGTGGGCGAGGTCGAGCCGCTGCCGGCGAACCCTGCGGTGCAGGGCGGCGACCTTCGCGACGGTCTTCCGGCGCCGGGTCGACCCCCGCTTCTTACGGGCCAGTTCCCGTTGCGCACGCGCGAGCCGACCGGCCGCCGCGGCAAGAAAGCGCGGGTTACCGACCTGACGGCCATCGGAGAGGGTCACCAGCGACGCCGCACCCATATCCACCCCCACCGCCACCCCGGTGGCCGGCAGCGGCCGCGCGGGCACGTCGTCGCAGGAGAGGACCACATACCAGCGGCGGCCTTCCCGCTTCACCGAGACCGTCCTGACCGTGCCCGCCACCGGCCGATGCTGGTGCACCTTGACGTGACCCACACCCTGAAGCCGGACCCGGACCCGGGTCCGGGTCCGGGTCCGGGTCCGGGTCCGGGTGGGATGCTCAGGCTGGGAGTTCCACCGGCAACCGTCCCCGTCCCTCGGCCACTCGACCGTGTCGAACCGGCCCGCGCCTCTGAACCGCGGGTAGCCAGGGGTCTCGCCTGCTTTGACGCGGCGGAAGAAGCCGGCGAACGCCCTGTCGAGGCGACGCAGGGTGGCCTGCTGGGAGGAGAACGACCAGCGGCCCTGATCCGGGTCGCAGGCGCGGATCTCCCTGAGCTGGGCGGACTGGTCGCCGTAGCGAACCGTCACCTTCGACGGATGCCGGTAGGCGTCGCGTCGTTCCTGCAACGCGGCGTTGTAGAGCGCCCGATGATCATCGAGCATCGCCGTCAGCGCGGTGGCCTGCCGCGCCGTCGGGCGGAGCAGGAACTTGAACGCCCGCCTCACCGGGCCCGCTCCACACGCCACGGCCACTCGTCCTGGGTGTCGACGTACCGGCGGACAGTCTCAGCGGACACCACGCCGACGGTGGCGGCGAAGTACGACCGCGACCACATGGCCGGCAACCGGGAACACAGATGCCCGAACTCCACGCGCAGCACCCGGGACGTCAACCCCTTGAGCTGGTTGGCGACAGACGACGGGGAGTGCTTCGGGTGAAGCTTGACGAACAGGTGCACATGGTCGGGCATGACCTCCCACGCAACGACCATCCACTCATGCCCGGCGCACTTCCGCCGGACCAGCTCCGCACAGCGGTCACCGACGGGACCAGCGAGCACAGGGCGGCGGAACTTCGGGCACCACACCCTGCGATACCCAAGGTCGTAGACACCACCCGCGCCCACCATCACCCCCCGAACCATGATCCGAACATACCAGCGATGCACACATACGGTTACGGTCCGTGCCCAACTCCCCTGACGTCTGAAGGCGCCAGCCCCCTCGGGAAATCTTGACGGAGGGATCGTGGCACCTCTACCGGCCCGGCTCGCGCTGGTCCGGGGGGCCGGCCTGGCAGGTCCGGGTGGTGCTGGTCACCGCGGAGCAGGTGGCCGTCGGCTACCGGCTGCCGGTCGTCGAGATCCTGCCGACCGCGCAGGAGAACCGGGTCGTCGGGCACCTGGGCCCGGACGTCCTCGGCGACGGCTGGGACCTCGACCGCGCCGTCGCCAACCTGCACCCGGGAGATCGGCTCAGCGCTGCTCGACCAACGGCTGCTGGCCGGTCTGGGCAACATCTGGCGGACGGAGGCGTGCTTCCTCGCCGGAGTGAGCCCGTGGACCCCGGCCGGCGAGGTGAACGATCTTGAAGGACTGGTCCGCCGCGCCCAGGCGATGATCAGGGCCGGGGCACGGGGCGGGCACCAGGTGACTACCGGGTCCGCCCGCCCGGGCGAACAGCATTGGGTGTATGGGCGCGCAGGCAGGCCCTGTCGGCGCTGCGGCACGCTCGTCCGCCGTCAGGAGCAGCGGACGGTCACCCAGAGTTCGCCCGGGCGCGGATCGCCGGCGCGCGCCGCCGGGCCCCGTGATCAGGGGTCCCACAGCCGTGCCCGGCGTGACCACGACCGGCGCGTGGGCGGCCGGCGTGACGGTGGCCGGCTCGCACGCGACGTCGGCGGGTCCGTCGACATCGAGGTTCAGAACGGTGCAGTTCCGGACGATGCAGTTCCGGACGGTGCGGTCCAGGACGGTGCGGTCCAGGACGGTGCGGTCCAGGACGGTGCGGTCCAGGACGGTCGGGTCACCGCGTGGTGCCCGACCTGCCAGCCCGGCCCCGTCCCGGGGGCCGCGGCCGGCCGGTGGGACGTCGGCCCCCGCCGCCGGGACGTCACACCCGGCTGGCCGCCAGCAGGCGGGCACGACCCCGGGTGAACGCGCCTTCGGCGGCCTTCACGCTGATGGACAGGTCGTCGGCGGCCTGTCGCGTGGTCCGGCCGGCGGCGCGGGCCATCATGATCTGCCGCTCGCGGCCGCGCAGGCGACGGGTCTGGTCGAGCAACCAGAGCGCCTCCGCACGGTCGCAGGTCGAGTCCTCGGGGCCGGGGTCACTGGGCGCCGCGACGCTGCGGGCCATCGCACGGTCCGCGCGCATCCGCGCACGGTGATGATCAACGCACAGCCGGAGCACGGTTGTGGTCAGGAACTGACCGACTCGGTGGCTGTCGAGGTTACGGAACCCCGCCGCGCGCACGAGTGCCTCCTGCGCGCAGTCCTCCGCGTCGGCGGTGCTGGGCAGCCGCCTGCGCGCAATGTGCACCAGTCGTTCGCGGTGCGGCAGGACGAGCGACCACCGGTCACCGCTGAACGGTTGGTCGACGGCAGCGAGAGGTGCCGCCTGAGGTGCCTGCCGGGCCGGCTGCGAGGTCGGGGACTCGTTCTCTTCCCCAATAATTAGCGTCATGGCACTTCCACCTGCCTGGCTGCGTCATGCCATCCGGACGTCCGGGACCGCCGGTCTGGCTATCGCACGGCGGCGATGAAAACGTGGACGACGCTCCCCTCGTCACCCGACGCCACAATCGCCGATCGGACATGTGGGACATTAAGGCAATCGCAGCGTGCGCGCCATAACCCCCGTCACATATTCAAACCCATCTCCCACCCCAAGGTGCTAACCCGGGTGTACACCGGGTCGAATGGGAAGGTAAATCTGCATAGTCACTGTGCACTTAAGCGGATGACCTTTATCTGACCCGGTCGGCGGAAAGTCGCTGCGGGGCAGGCACAACGGCCGGTCGGCACCCGGCCGAATGGCATGCCGACCCCGCCCGGACGTTAACCCGATGTGACACCTAAGAAGATCGTGCCGGTTCAGGTCGGGCGGCCTCGCCCGGTGGTTCCCATCAGTTCGGATAGCCCATCGGCGTAGGCGCGCAGCCGCTCGACGTCCTCGGTGAGCCGGTGCAGCTCGGCCGCGGGCGCCGCGACGGTCCCGACGATCTCGGTCGCGGCGGCCAGCAGGCCGTCCAGCGCGTCGGCGGCGCGGTTCATGCCGTCGAGCAGCTGGGCCGAGGTGGCCAGGATGTTCGCGCGCCGCACAGGATCCGCCACTGCCCGCGCCGCGGACTCGCAGGCCAGGACCTGCCCGGCACTCACCCGCAGGCCGTCCACCAGCCGAACGGCGCCCGCCACCGCCGTGCGCACCGGGGCCGCGGGCGGGCGGTCCTCCACCGACCGGGCGAGCGCGACGAGCGCGGCCAGCCCCGCCTCCCCCCGGCGCAGCGGACGCGCGGCCGCCGAGCGGCGCAGCGCCACCGCCCCCGGCGCGGGGACGGCCGGCATGGGAAGCGCGTCGTCCCTGTCGCGGAATGCCCGCAGCTCCCGATAGGACAGGCCTGCCCGGACGAGCGCCGCTCCCCCGAAGACGAACCATCCCCATGCGTGGTCGATGAAGGCCGCCGCAGGTGACGCGGCGGCGGCGGCCGTCCAGGCCTGCGTGGAAAAGGTGGCGCGTCGCCGCGCGCGCCGGGTGGCGCGCCCGAAACGGCGCTCCGACCTTTCCAGCGACCGGCGTTCGACGTCAGCCCTGATCCAGTCGGGCAACGCCGGTGTGACCGCCGCGGCGAGTTCCGTGGCGCGGATCCGATAACCTTCGAGCGCGGCCCTGTCGACCGAATCAGCGAAGTGAAAAGAATTTCTTCCTTTACGCTGCCAATGCGACTGGTTCCCGCGCACACTTTGACCGGAATCACCGTTCGTAACCGGAGTCCCGGGAAATACGGATGGTTCCGGGCCGGCCTGCCAGCCCGTCGGCACGGCCGAACCCGGCGGCACACCGCCTGAGGGGTCCACGGCGGTGGGGTCGGCGCCCGCGTCGGTCATCGACAGCCTCCCGCAGTCACCACGGCCCAACGGTCATCATCACCGGCTCAGGCCGGCGGAGCCTCCTGGGTACCGGACGCGGGCGGTGTGCCGCCGCCCTGCGACGGCGCGGAGTCGCCCGCTGCCTTACCCAACGACAGACGCTCGTCGCCGGTGCCACCCGGCACCCGGCCGGCGGAGATGCCCGGTGTGGGCGGCATGGGCGGCATCGCGGGCCGGCCCGTCTGCCCGGGCGCGCCGGCCCCGTGGCCGCCGGCCATGCTTCCCCGCAGCTCGGCGAGGCGCCCGGCGGCCTGCGCGTCCATGGTCGCGCGCCGCACCTCGAGCATCCTGGCCTCCATGCCCTGCGAGGCGAGCTCCTGGCGGCCGAGCGCCACGGCGTAGCGCTTCTCGACCTTGTCCCGCACCTCCGCCAGCGTCGGCGTGTCACCGGCCGGGGGCAGCGATGACATCCCCTCCATCGCCTTGCTCATCTGCTCGTGCATGGCGGCGTGCTCGATCTGGGTGAGCAGGCGGGTCCGCTCGGCGAGCTGGCGGTGCATGCGGGCGGTGTTGTCCTCGACCGCCACGCGGGCCTGCGCGGCCGACGCCGCGGCCTGCTCGTGGAGGACCTTCAGATCCTCCAGCGCCGTCTCGGAGGCGATCAGCTTGCTGGCGAACGCCTGCGCGGTCTGCTCGTACTGGACCGCTGTGGCCAGATCGCCCGCGGCGCGGGCATTGTCCGCGAGCATCAGGGCGGAGCGGGCCGACTCGGTGAGGTTGGTGACCTCCTCGACCTGGCGGGCCATCTTCATCTCGATCTCACGCTGGTTCCCCACGACGAGCGCGGCCTGCGAGACGAGCTTCTCGTGCTGTTGGCGTGCCGCCTCGATGGCCTGGTCGATCTGGACCCGCGGATCCGCGCGGTTCTCCAGTTCGATCTCAGCCCGCTTTGACAGGTAGCGGAGGGCCTTGCGGACGACATTCGCCATACCTCGATCGTCCCACGGCGAGACCGATCTGGTGAGCCGCCAACGGCCTCGTTCCGCGCCCGGGCCGTGCCGAGAGCTGTCCGATTCCCGACGCTGCACCCGATTCGCCCCGACTCCAGCCGGATGACCCGATCACCGCCGCCGGAACCACCCGGGACGGCCCGCTGCCCCGGCCCGCGCGGCGGCACACCGAGGCGACAGTCCGGAGCATGGCCGGGCCGGGTCGAGGCGGGCCGGGGTACCTAGACCATCGCCTGGAACATCCAGTGCTGTTCCTCGAGGTCGCGGACCACATCGATGAACAGGTCCTGGGTCACCGGATCCGGCTGGGCGGTGAGGTCCATCCGGGTGCGCATCCTGGTGATCATCCCGGCGAGGACGTCCGTGATCAGCCGGATCGCCTTCTCGTCACCGATGTAGCCGGGCTCGACGCCGTGCAGGTGACTGCTGCGGGCCACGGTGCTGGCCTGGCCGTCGGGGTTCACCCCGATCGCCGCGGCGCGTTCGGCACACATGTCGGTGTAGCGCCGGGCCAGGTCGACCACGGCGTCGAGCTGGCGGTGCACCGTGCGGAAGTTGCGGCCGATCACGTTCCAGTGGAGCTGCTTGCCCAACAGCGACAGATCGACCAGGTCGACGACGGCGCCCTGGAGAGCCTCGCCGGTGACCGTGCGCGCCTCGTCTGACAGCGGACTGCGGATGGCGCTCATGATGATCCTCTCTCTGGAGCTCGGGCACGTCCGCGAAAGGCGTGCCCGCAGAGAAGATCCGTACGCCGGTCAGGCTCAGCCCGCGTGGCAGAACCGACCGACCTCAGGCGACCGAACTCAGGCGACCCGGCTCAGGCGGCGCGGTCGACCACCGCCGGGCGGGCCGGCACGACCACGGCGGACGGGCCACCGACCGGTGTCGGCGCGCTCGCTGCCAGCTCGGCGAGCTCCAGGTCGTCACTGACCTCGCGAAGAAGGTCCGCCAGCCGTACTCCCAACGCGTCACAGATGGACGCGAGCAGTTCCGAGCTCGCCTCCTTCTGGCCGCGTTCGACCTCCGAGAGGTAGCCGAGCGACACTCTCGCCGCCGACGACACCTCCCGCAGTGTCCGGTGCTGATCCTGTCGGCGGCGGCGCAACGCCTCGCCGATCACGCGTCGGAGCAGGACCATCGAGCCTCCTCCTTCGTCCACGGGCTGCGTTCACCGTATACCCGCCGGGCGCCCCTCCGGGGCATCGTTGATAGGACTGTAACGCTGTAAGCACCCCCAAACGGGGATCGGCGCCACCACCCGGCCGATCGGTCGCCGTCCGCCCCACCATCGGGCGGCCGGCGGCGGAGGTCAGTGCGCCCGGGCCTGCTCCGGCAGCCTCGAGCCGCTGGCGCCCGGGCGGCCCTCCAGGGCACGGCGCAGCACGTCCAGGGCCTGCACGACGGCGAACTCGCGGACCCGCGGCCGGTCACCGGGCAACCGCAGCGAGCGGGACGTCGAACCGTCCGGACCGGCCAGCCCCACGTGCAGGGTGCCGACCGGCTTGCCCTCCTGCTCCTCCGGGCCGGCGACGCCGGTGGTGGCGAGCCCGTAGGTGGCTCCGAGCAGGTCACGGGCCCCGGCCGCCATCGCCTCGGCCGTCGCGGACGAGACCGCACCCTCGGTCGCGAGGACGTCCCGGTCGACGTTGAGCACGCTCCCCTTCACCTCGGTGGCGTACGAGACGACCCCGCCGCGGAACACGGAGCTGGCGCCGGGGACGTCCGTCAGCCGGCCCGCCAGCAGCCCGCCGGTGAGCGACTCCGCGACGGCGAGCGTCGCTCCCTCGGCCCGCAGCAGCTCCAGTACGACGCCCTCCAGCGACTCGTCGTCCCCGCCGTAGACGCCGGCGCCGAGCGCCGCGCGTGCCGCCTGCTCGACCGGGGCGATCAGCGTCTCCGCGGCCGCCCGGTCGGCGGCCCGGGCGGTGATCCGCACCCGGGTCTGGCCGCCGCTGGCGAGGAACGCGATGCGCGGGTTCCCGATCGGCTCGAGCCGCGCGACCTCGTCCGCGAGCGCCTCGGCGACCATCGACTCCCACATGCCCGCCGTGCGCAGCACCCGGTGCACGACCACCGCGGGCTGACCGGCCCGGCGCAGGATGTCCGGCAGCACGCTGCGGGTGAACATGTCGTGCATCTCGAACGGGACGCCGGGCATGGCGTAGACGACACCGGAGCCGATCTCCATGCGGACGCCGGGCGCGGTGCCCGGGCCGTTGGGCAGGGGCTGCGCGCCGACGGGCAGGTCGGCCTGCCGGAAGTTCATCTCCGGGACCCCACGGCCCCCCGTGCCCGAACGCGATCGCCCCAGTTCCTCGAAGCGGCGGCGCAGGATGGCCTCCTCGGCCTCGTCCCGGCGCAGGCCCACGCCGGCGGCCAGGGCGATCCCCTCGCGGGTCAGGTCGTCCTGGGTCGGGCCGAGCCCGCCCGTCATGATCACGGCGTCGGCGCGTCCCAGCGCGACACCGATAGCGGTCGCGATGTCCGAGATCAGGTCACCGACCACGGTGGACGTCGCCACCTCGACCCCGACGTCGGCGAGCTGGCGTCCCAGCCAGGCCGCGTTGCCGTTAACGATGTCCCCGTAGAGGAGCTCGTCCCCCACCGCCAGCAGCTCAGCGCGCATCGATCTCTCCTCTTCCGGGTCTTCCGGGCCCGGTCACGGCCCCCTGGTCCTCACCCACAGCCGGCTCGCCCAGGTTTGGCACGTCGGGAGTCGGCACGTCGGGAGCGCCGCCCGGCCGGGCCGCCGCGGTGGCCCGGCGGCGCAGCGCCAGCGCCCGGTAGACGTAGTCCGCCCCGGTCACCGCGGCGACGACGACACCGCAGGCGAGGATCACCGCCCGTCCCGTGGCCGCCACGCCCTCCAGCGGCAGGACGTAGAGCCCGAGCGAGATGTTGAGGAGCAGCGTCTTCGCCTTACCACCCCGGCTGGCCGCGATCACCCCGTACCGGATGACCCACAGCCGCAGCAGCGTCACGCCGATCTCGCGGACGGCGACCACGATGGTGACCACCCAGGGCAGTTCACCGAGGATCGACAGCGAGACCAGCGCGGCACCGGTAAGCGCCTTGTCCGCGATGGGATCCACCAGAATCCCGAAGTCGGTGACGAGGCCGCGGCGGCGGGCGATCGAGCCGTCGATCTGGTCGGTGATCGCGGCGACGGCGTAGGCGCCGAACGCCGTGTAGCGCCAGCCGTCGGTGTCCGGGCCGGCGAACAGGAAGGCCACAAAGACCGGCACCAGGGCCAGCCGGATGATCGTCAGGATGTTCGCGATGTTGAGGACCGGCGGCTTCGGCGCCACCAGGTCGCCGGTGCCGGTCACGCCACGCCCGAAGGGTGGCCCACCGCGTCCATCGGGCCGACCCCGTCCGGGATCGGCGGCAGCACGGAACCCGCCCCGGCCGACCCAGCGCTGGCCAGCCCGGCGCCGGCGCGGTCGAGCACGCCGGTGAACTCCGCGATCAGGTCGACGCCCTCGGCCGCCACGACCCGGGCCGCGACGAGGTCCCCGACGGACACGCCGCCCGGTGGCCCGCCCGCGGGCAGGCGGACCGTGCAGGAGCCGTCGGCGTCGGCCTGCTGGTGCCCGGCGCAGCCGTACCCGAGACCGCCGGCCACCTCCTCGACGAGCACCTCGACGGTCGTGCCGATGCGGCGCTCGGCGCGGCCTGCGGTGAGCTGCTCGACGAGGTCGGTGACCTCGGCCCGCCGGCTCTCGATCTCCTCGGGGTCGACGTGGCCCGCCATCCCGGCGGCCTCCGTCCCCTCTTCGTCGGAGTAGCCGAACACCCCGACGGCGTCGAGGTCGGCGTGCTCGAGAAAATTCACCAGGATGTCGACGTCCTCGTCGGTCTCACCGGGGAAGCCGACGATCACGTTCGAGCGGGCGCCCAGGTCGGGGAGCAGCGCGCGGGCCCGCCGCAGCAGGTCCAGGAAGTCGGTCGAGCCGCCGAACCGGCGCATCCGCCGCAGCACCGCCGGGCTGGCGTGCTGGAACGACAGGTCAAGGTAGGGCGCCAGGCCCGGCGTCGTCAGCAGCACCTCGAGCAGGGACGGCCGCAGCTCGGCCGGCTGGAGATACACGGTGCGGACACGAACAATCCCCGGAACGGCGGCCAGCCGGGGCAGCAGCTTCTCGAGCGCCCGCAGATCGCCGAGATCCTTGCCGTAGGACGTCGAGTTCTCGCTGACCAGGACAAGCTCGCGGGCGCCCTGCCCGGCCAGCCACTCGGCCTCGGCCAGCACCTCCTCCGGCCGGCGGGACACGTGCGAGCCGCGGAAGGACGGGATGGCGCAAAACGCGCAACGGCGGTCGCAACCGCTCGACAGCTTCAGCGGCACGACCGGGCTGGAGGTGAGCCGCCGCCGGCCGGTACCGGCCGCGCCCTCCCCCGCCGGCTCCGCCCGGCCGGCCACGTCCGCCAGGTCCGCCAGGTCCGTTGCCGGGCGGCTGTTCGCCGCCGGTCGGCCGTCCGGCGACGGAAGGACACGTCCACCACCGGGGAGCTGGATGTGACCGGGGATGTGCGGCGAGTGCGCCGCGCGGGAGGCGTCGCCCCGCTCCACCGGAGAGATCGGCAGCAGCGTGCGCCGGTCACGCGGGGTGTGCGAGGCCGGCGCCGAGCCGGCGAGCACCGCGTCGAGGTGCGCCGAGATCCGCGGATATGCGTCGAAGCCGAGGACGGCGTCCGCCTCGGGCAGCGTGTCGGCGAGCTCCCGGCCGTACCGCTCGGCCATGCAGCCCACGGCCACGACCGCGCGCGGCCCGCCCGACGCGGTTGCCTGCCCGGTGGTCGCGCCGCCGCCCGGCCCGTCATCGCCGGACTCACCGTCACCCGGCCCGTTGTCACCCGGCCCGTTGTCACCGGGCCCGCGCAGTGCGTCGGCGGCGAGCAGGGCGTCGATCGAGTCCTTCTTAGCCGCCTCGACGAAACCGCAGGTGTTGACCAGGACGGCGTCCGCGTCGGCGGCGTCGTCGACCAGGTCCCAGCCGTCGGCGGCGAGGCGGGCGGCGAGCTCCTCCGAATCCACCTCGTTACGGGAACACCCGAGCGTGACGAGAGCTACCCGGCGTGCAGGACGAGGAGACACGGACTCAGGCTACCGGGGCGCCCGCGGACAACGCGCCGACGGCCCCGGCCCGGCGTGGCCGACCCGAGCCCCGGGCCAGCCCGCCAAGCCCGACGTCAGCCGGTCGGCGGGGCCGTCATCGCCAGGCCGCCGGCCGCGAGGCCGCCCGTGCCCGGCCCGTCGACCGTGCAGCCGCCGCCGGTCGCGGCGAGCGCCAGTCGGATCGTCACGACCTCGCCCGGCCCGCCAGCCCGGTCCAGGCTCGTGCCGTTGCAGGAGAGGTCGACGGCGCCCGCGTTGCCCATCTTGATCTCCAGGGCGCCCTCGGAGGACACCTCACGGCTGTCGCCCCGCTGCAGGAGCTGCGCGAACAGCACCTTGTCGCTGTCGTCGCGGACCTCCAGCCAGCTCTGCGCGTCGCGGGCCTCCACCCGCACGTTCACCCCGGGGGG
>NZ_UBIZ01000181.1:0-22001 GCF_900465275.1 Parafrankia sp. Ea1.12
AGTAGAGGTACTCGGAGCGCCAGCGGGTGTCGGTGAGTTCGATGGTGCCCGGGAGCAGGTCGCGGGCGGTGTCGTACAGGCGTTGCTCGGCGGTGGCGAGCAGCACCTTGTCGATCGACGTCTCCGGCCCGAGGTGGGCACCCTCGCAGAGGTGGCGCTGGGTGGCATGCGAGCGGCAGCGGATGGTGTGCAGCGCCAGGTAGGCCGCACCCAGATCCGCGTCCGCCTGATCACCCGGCACGGTCGTCTCGGTCACCAGCCGGTCGAGCCGGGTGAACAGGTGGGCGACCCTGTGCCAGAAGCAGGTGGAGCGCTCGTGCGGGAGCAGGTCCATCGCCATCTGCCAGCCGTCGCCGGGCTTTCCGAGCATGCGGTCGCCGGGGACGACCACGTCGTCGAAGAAGACCTCGGCGAACTCCTCGACACCGTGCATCATTTCCAGCGGGCGGACGGTGATGCCGGGGGTGTCCATGTCGACGAAGAACGCCGTGATCCCGCCGTGGCCCGGCGCGGTGCGGGTGAGCAGCACGCAGCGCTCGGAGTACTGGGCCAGGCTCGTCCAGACCTTCTGCCCGTTGACCACCCAGTCGTCGCCCCGGGGCTCCGCCCGGGTGGACAGCGACGCCAGGTCACTGCCCGACCCCGGCTCGGAGAACCCCTGGCACCAGCTCTCGGTACCGGACAGCAGCAGCGGCACCATCTCGGCCGCCAGCGCCGGCGACGCATAGGAGATCATGGTCGGGACAAGTACCTCGACCATCGAGTAGATGCCCGGTTCGGCCAGACCACGGCTGGCCACCTCCTCGCCAAGTACGGCGCGCAGGACCGCCGGGCCACCGAGGCCACCCACCTCGGCGGGCCAGCCGTGACGCATCCAGCCCGCGTCGTACAGGGCGCGACGCACCCGCGCGAGCTGAGCCACCTGCCCGTCAAGGGAGTGGTCAGGTCCTGGGGTCAGGTCGTTCTCGGCAAGCCACGCCTGGAGATCCGACCGGAAGTCCGCGACGTCCATCTCACGCGACCTCGGCGCGGAACACGGCAGCTACCGTTACGGGCTGTCGGTCTGCGAACTCGGCAGGTATCGGCATCGCGGTCCTCCCTGACCCGGCGGCGGAGGACCCGGCGCGGACGGCGGAGCGTACGACGCACCAGTCATCGGCGGCCGGCAGGGCTCCTACACACCACCCGACTCCTGGCCGCCCACCCCATTCGATTCTCACTGGATGAGAAGAAGATTCTTTTCGGTGAGAGGAAGCTATCACTACACCACGCCTCCCGTCACCGCCGTCACGAGCTCTTACCCTCCCCTGCGCCGGGACGGCAACCCTGCCCAGGTCCCAGGCGTGCGCCAGCCTTCCTGGAGAGATCTTGATGGCTGGACTGGGACGGGAGCAAAGCGTGACGATCGGCGGCGAGCAGGTGCGTCTGCTCGCGCCGTGCCGCATCGACGACCTGGAGACGATCTCCCAGTTCAAGGAGGAAGCCCGCGAAGCGGTCCACCGGACACGGAGGCCCGCGCGATGCTCCGCACGGTCCGTCGACACGTCGTATCCGATAACCCGTACCTCAAAATTAATGCACCCCATTTTCTCTTCCTACGCGCGTATCGACTTCGAGATATGTGTGGGGGTTGGTGATGCTGGTTCGCCCGAGAGGGCTGACCCACACGAAGGTCCCTTCCTCTGGTTGGGTGACTTTCCAATGGCCGCGATGTTTCATCCGGTGGTGTCGGCGGCACAGCGGGCCGAGGTTCCTGGTGAGGGTCCGCCCGTCCTCGGAGAAAGGTATGGTGTGATCGGTGTCGGTGCGCTGTGAGGGTCGGGTGCAGCCCGTGAAAACGCAGGTTCGGTTGCGGGCGCGAACATGGCGGACCTGCGCGGTGTTAGGGAGACGCCGGTCGGCGACCTCGACCAGACGCCCTTGTGAATCGGTCAGAATCCGCCGCCAGGTCGAGCCGGGCCGGTCGGCCATCTCTCTGGCGATTCGAGCGGGGATCGGGCCGTACCCCGGAATCTCTCCGGGGTCGTCGGACAGGCCGATCAGGGTCGTCACAGGTACGACGACCTGAATCTCGCACGGCATCGGCGCGGCGTGGCTGCCTCGGCCCGTGAGCAGGTCGACCAGCACGTCGGCACGAATCTGGTCGCGGGTCCGGTCATCCCCCACGGACCTGTTGTCGCTGATGGAGCGGGCAGCCTGATCGATCCGCCGGTAGCAGGCCTCGGCGTCCTCCGCGGGAAGGACGGCGCCGAGCGAGCTTGTCCCGTCCTCGTCGGGCGAGACCCACACCCGCCGGTCCTTGCGCCGGGTCTCCGCCCGGTCCGCCGCCCCCTGCGGGTCGACCTTGGCCACGGCGCGCCGGCAGGCATCGGTGAAGGCACGCCGGTTCGGTCGCGCTCCTCCGGCGAGCACACACGCCTCGACCTCGCCCGCGGCGCGATCGTCAAGCGGGTGCACCGCCTTCTCCAGTGCGTGCAGCCGTTGGAGATCCAGAACTCCCGCCCTGAGTGCGTCGACCGCGGCCGGGAGACGCCGGGTGACCGTGCAGGCGAACGCCATCTGGGCCGTGGCCGACTGGGGCGAGACCGCCATCGCGGCGGCTACCTCTTCTGGTACGAACTCGTCGGACATCAGCGACTGCCCGGCGCCCGGCGGGAGCCGGAGGGCTGCGAACTGAGCCAGCAGGGTCAACAGACCCGCGTGGCCAGCCGCGATCACGCGCACGACACGAGAGATCTCCCTGAGCAGATCGCCTGCCTTCATGTCGAGCGCCTCGCGGGCAAGGAGGCCGCCGCCCGTCTCCCCCGCGTCTTCTTCTGGGCCGGCCGAGTGCGCCGTCGGCCTTCCGGTCACGGTGGCAGCCTCATCTCCGAGTACGGGCCGGCGGGCTGACCCGGCGGATGTGGCAGCAGAACCGGTCCTGGTACCGGGCGCGTGAGCGACGGTGCGTCGCCCACGCGGCGACGCACCACACCTCGAGCCGGGAACAGAGGTCACGGTGTCACCGCCTATCCATCAAACCGTTGGGATCGAACGTGCGTTCGACGCTATGGCTGGCGGGCGGGGAGAACAAGTGACTCGAGAGAGAGACCACGCCAAGTTCACGCAATCCTGCATATCCATCAGGCAATCTCGCGTGGTCGCAAAAATGGTATCGACAGATTTCCTCGAGCCTTGACTACGACGCCACTCGTGATACCTTCGAGATGTCTCAGGGCTCCCGAGAGCGAGACACTGAACATTAATTTTAAAATAGTGATCGATTCCCGAAGGCGCTAGGAGTCTGCTGACTCACCGGCAGGCAGCCGTCGGAAATCCTTGCGTACATCGTCGGGTGCGCGGGCGATGCCACGCTCGATATGATGCGCCGCCGACGAGTTCGGTTTTCCGTCCACCGTGATCGCCGTGAAGACCCACGCGGTAGAGGACGCCCTGCTACCGCTCCAGCGTTCCGGCCCGACGGGTGCCGGGCCGGAACGCACGGTCAGAGAGTCCGGAAGAGGCCGCCGTCGACGAGGATCTGCGCGCCGTTCACATAGCTGGCCGCAGCGCTCGCCAGGAAGACGCAGACGCCGACCATGTCTCCGGGTGCCCCAATCCGCTTCATCGGATTCATCTCGCCGGCCAGGCGCTTCGCGTCCGGGCCCCAGGCCTTGGTTATGTCGGTGTCGAACGCGCCGGGAAGCACCAGGTTCGCGCGTACCTTGGGCGACCACGCGCCGGCCAGCCCGAGAGTCAGGGCGTTGAGGGCCGCCTTCGCCATGGCGTAGGGGAGATCGCTCGCGTTGGGGCGCAACGAACCCGCCGTCGTCACGTTGATGATCGACCCGCCGTCGCCGGCCGCCATCCTCGATCCCACGAGGGCGCTCAGCCGGAACGGGCCGCCCGCGTTCACCGCGTGGACCTTGTCGTAGAGCTCCTGGGTCACCGAGGTGAGGGTGTCGTAGACGGGGGACATCCCTGCGTTGTTCACCAGGACGTCGCAGCGGCCGAACCTGTCGTAGACCGCGTCGGCGAGGCGGTCGCAGTCGTCCCACCGGCCGACGTGGCAGGCGACGGGAAGCGCCCGCCGACCGGTCTCGGCCTCGATCTCGGCGGCCGCGGCCTGGCAGGCCTCGATCTTGCGGCTGGCGACGACGACGTCGGCGCCGGCCGCGGCGAGCCCCCCGGCCACCGCGCGGCCGATCCCCCGGCTGCCGCCGGTCACGACGGCGACCCGTCCGGTGAGGTCGAAGAGCTGGTCAGGTGTCTTCATCGTGTCGTCTGCCACCGTGCGAGTCTCGCCGATCGGCCGCTCGCATGGAGCGGGTCACCCCCGTGGACGAGGTCGACGGCGAGCCAGCGCGGACCGTGCCGCCGCGCACGCCGGTGGCACGCCGATGCCACTGCTCCCGGCCGCCGCACGCCACCCGCCGGCGCTCGGGCCCTTTGGCGGTGTTCAGGCGACGACGTCCGCCGGCCGGCGCCCGGTGGACGCCCGGACCACCAGCTCGGGTGCCAGCACGACCTGGCTGTGCTCATGTCCCGCGCGGTCGCGCGTCTCCGCCAGCAGCAGCTCGGCGGCGGTACGTCCCAGCAGCTGGCGCGGCCGCGCCACGGAGGTCAGCGGAACCGCCGCCACGGCGGCGAGCTCGATGTCCTCGTAGCCGGCCACGGCGAGATCGTCGGGGACGCGCAGGCCGAGCCGCGTCACCTGCTGCAACAGGCCGAGGGCGACCATGTCGTTGGCGCAGAGCACGGCCGTGGGACGTCCGCTGCCGGACAGACCGGCCAGTCGTTCCCCGGCCCGGCGGCCGGCGGCGACGTCGGCGCCGCGGGTGTCGACCCGCAGCAGGCTGTCCGGGTCGGCACCGGCGTGCAGCAGGCCGCGGCGGGCGCCGGCGAGCCGGTCGGCGACCCGCCACTGACCCGGGCCTCCGACGAAGGCGATCCGGGTGTGGCCACTGTCTAGCAGATGGGACACGGCGAGCTCACCGCCGGCCACGTCGTCGACCGTCACCGAACAGATCCCCGGCCCGCCGGCGCGGTCGACGAGCACGACCGGTGTCCCCCGCCGCGCCAGCGACACCAGGGGCTCGTCGACCTCGCCCACCGGAGTGAGAAGGACTCCCTCGACGCGCTGCTGTTCGAGCAGGCTCAGGTAGGTCGCCTGCCGGCGGGACTCCTCGCCGCTGTTACACAGGAACACCGCCAGCTCGGCGCGATCCGCGACCTCCTGGACACCGGCGCCGACGTCGGCGAAGACGGGATTGGCGGTGTCGGGCACCACGTAGGCGAGCAGCCGGCTGCCGCCGGCCCGCAGTTGCCGCGCGGACTCGTTGCGGACGAAGCCGAGGGTGGCGATCGAGGCGAGCACCCGTTCCCGGGTGGGCCGGGCGACCAGCTCCGGCCGGTTGAGCACGTTCGACACCGTGCCCAGCGACACCCCGGCGTGCGCCGCGACGTCCTTCACGCTCGGAACGTCCGTCCCGGCCATCGCGCCCCCTCCGGTCGTCCCTGGCCCTTCCCCCGATTGTCGTCCGGATCTCCCCACGGTTGGCGTTGGCCATCTCGATGGCCTCAGCCGACGGTCGGTTCCTGGAAGACGTCGGGGATGCCGTCGGCGTCGCGGTCGACGGCCTCCCGCTCCGCCAGCCGGCGGTACACCCGGTTACGCGCCCGCAGCACGATCGAGGCGAGCAGTGCCGAGGCCAGCGAGCCGATCAGGATGGCGGCCTTGACGTGATCGTTCTCCGCTGTGTCGGCGCCGAAGGCCAGCTCGCCGATGAGCAGGGAGACAGTGAACCCGACTCCGGCGAGCACGGCGACGCCGGCGACATCCCACCAGGACAGGTCGGGGTCCAGCTCGGCCCGGGTGAACCGGGCGAGCAGGACGGTGGCACCCATCACCCCGATTGGCTTGCCCAGCAGCAGACCCATCACCACACCCAGGCCGGCCGGATCGGCCAGCGCGGCGCCGACGCCGCCGCCCGCGAGCGAGACCCCGGCGGCCATCAACGCGAACACCGGAACCGCGACGCCCGCCGAGACGGGACGCCAGGCGTGTTCGAACCGCTCGGACATCCCGGCGTGCTCGCCGGAGCGAGGGCGGGCCGGCACGGCGAACCCCAGCAGTACCCCGGCGATGGTCGCGTGCACCCCCGAGGTGTGCATGAGGGCCCAGGCGACGAGCGCGAGCGGGATGAGCAGCCACCAGCGGGTGACGCCGCGGTTCACCAGCAGCGCGAACACCGCGATGACCGCGAGGGAGCCCGCCAGCGGCGCGGGGCTGAGCCGGTCGGTGAAGAACACGGCGATGATCACGATCGCGAGCAGGTCGTCGACCACCGCCAGCGTCAGCAGGAACGACCGCAGCGCCGCCGGCAGATGCGTCGTGATGATCGCCAGCACCGCGACCGCGAAGGCGATGTCGGTGGCCGTCGGCACCGCCCAGCCCTCGGGGGAGCCGTCCACGGCCAGGCCGTTGACCAGCGTGTAGATGAGCGCGGGCACGAGCATCCCGCCAAGGGCGGCCACGATGGGCAGCGCCGCGCGGCTCGGTGATCTCAGATCGCCGAGGACGAACTCGCGTTTGAGCTCGAGGCCCACCACGAAGAAGAAGATCGCGAGCAGCCCGTCGGCGGCCCAGTGCTCCAGGTCCAGATGCAGGTGCAGGGACGCGGGGCCCACGCCGGTGTGGACGACGGTGGCATAGGCGTCCCGCCACGGTGAGTTCGCCCAGACCAGCGCCACCACGGCGCCCGCGAGCAACAGCAGGCCGCCGACCGTCTCACTGCGCAGGACCCGGGCGACGTACCGTGCCTGCGGCCAGGTCGGCCGGGCCAGCAGCCGCGGCCGGGACACCGACGAGCCGGAGCCCGAGGCAGGGCCGGGCGCGGGGGCTGGGGGAACGCTCGGCATCGGCTGGTCTCCTCGGTCGGCGCGGTCGCGCGGCGCCGCCCCGACCTCACGAAGGGTGACCATCCTGAACCGGTCGTCCCTGGCTGTGAGGGCGCGACGCGCCACCTCGCCGACCAGACTTCCCGGCACACCGGGACCGATCCTACCGAGCGCACCGCGACGCTGCCGGCCAACCGGGCGCGCCGCTGGATCGAGCCCGGATCCGGCGGACCGCGGCGGTCAGCGCGACCGCGGCGGCGCCCAGGACGTAGCCGCCGGGCCGGACGTAGACGTCCTCGACGGCCAGGTCCCGGAACAGCGCCATGTACAGCACATACGGGCCGACGGCGACCGCCGCCCATTCGAGCCGGCCGGCGAGGACGGCGAGCGCGACCAGCAGCACCCCGTACCAGGGCTGGGCCGGAGTCGCGACGAGGAAGGCCGCCCCCACCAGCCACAGCGCGCCACGCTCCACCGGCAGGCGGGCGGGCTCCGAGCGCCACACCGCGAGGACGACGCCGGCGAGCACGGCGCCCGCGGCCACCTTCGCCGCCGTCCCGGTCAGACCCAGCAGGCCCAGCAGGAGGAAGCGGTGTCCCTGCGCGTAGCCCTCGACCGACAGGTACTTCGGCAGGAAGCCGACCACGTCCGTTCCCACGACCGCCACGTGCGGCAGATAGGACAGGCCGACGACCGCGGCCGCCGCGCCGAGGACGGCCACGGGGCGCCGCCGGGCGGCGGCGGGCAGCAGCAGCGCCGGGTAGAGCTTCACCGCCACCGCGGCGCCGAGCAGCGCGCCGGCCGCCGCCGTCCGGGTGGTCGGGCGCGGGCGCGGGCGTGGACGCGCACCGGGCCGCGCGAGCAGCGCCAGCGCCGCGACAGCGAAGATCACGGCCAGGACGTCGACATGGCCGTCCATGCCGATGTCGATCCCGGCCGAGGGCCCCCAGGCGTAGGCCGCGGCCAGGCCGGGATGGTGGCCGAACCGCGGCAGCACCCGGATCAGCAGGCCGGTCAGCAGCAGCGACAGCACCGCGGCATAGAGCTGGATCTTGTTCTCCCGCGGCGGCCCGGGCAGGTGGTGGACGGCCACGAAGTACGCCTGGGCCACCGGCGGGTAGATCGTGTGCGCGGTCGGGTAGTTGATCCGCGTGCAGCCGGAGCCGCGGCCGAGGGCGGCACAGCCCACCGGGTCGGGCCACAGCCAGCTGTCGCGGAGCCCGGCCAGCTCCGCGGAGTTGGTCGCGTGGTGGTACGGGTCGATGCCCGCGGCGGAGACCTTGCCGTCCCAGGCGTAGCGGTAGAGGTCGTCACTCATCCGCGGTCCGGAGGTGAGGGCGAGGAGGTGCACGGCCACCGCGCCGACCAGCAGCACGGCGGTGACACCGCGTCGGGGCGCGGCCCGGACGAGGGCGGCCACCGCGGCCAGAGCCAGCGCCCACCAGCCGAGAGCCAGGTAGAGGACGGCCGGCCCGCCGGGCAGGGGCCCGGGCTGCGCGATCACGGCACACTCGGTGGCGAGCGCGCCGGCCAGCAGGACGACCGCCACAGCCAGCCATCGGCGCCCGGCGCCCGGCGGGTCGGCGGCAGCCGGCACCGGCCCCTCGTCCCGCGCTGGGCCGCCGAGACGGATCGCGTCGTCTCGGGTGCGGTGGGGGCTGACGGCCATGGGGCCAGCGTGCCCACGCTCAGACCCGCCCGGGACGACCGGCGCGCGACATCCTCGAATCGTAAGGAGATGATCAGCGGCCACGGCGGGCCGGCGTGCCTACGGTGCGCGCGTGGATCTCATCGACCGCGAGCTGCCGGCGCCACCGGAGCGGCTGCGCCGCGGGCCGTTCCGTCCCGGCGCCTTCAGCAGCCGCCTGCACGACCCGCGGCTGGCCTCGCTGCTCGGCATCTGGCTCGGGGTCGCGTTCGGCACGGCGTTCGCCACCGGACTGGTCTCGCACTTCATGCAGCATCCGCCGGGCTGGCTGCAGTGGCCGTCCCGGCCGGCGTGGCTCTACCGGCTCACTCAGGGCGTGCACGTCGCCACCGGGCTCGCGTCCGTTCCGCTGCTGCTGGCGAAGCTGTGGACGGTCTACCCGCGGTTGTGGGAGTGGCCGCCGGTGCGCACCGTCGCGCACGCCCTGGAGCGGATCACCATCATCCCGCTGATCGCCGGGGCGATCTTCCAGCTCGCGACGGGCATCGCGAACATCGCCCAGTGGTATCCGTTCCGCTTCTTCTTCACCGTCACGCACTACTGGGTCGCCTGGATCACGATCGGCGCGCTGGTCGTGCACATCGCCACGAAGATCGCGGTCGTCCGGGCCAACGTGGGGCGCGGGCGGGCCAGGCGCGCGGGACTCACCGACCGTGTGAGCCAGCCCGAGCCGGCCGGCGACGGGCTGTCGCGGCGCGGGTTCGGCCTCGCCGTGGGCACCGCGGCCGGTGTGATCACGGCGACGACCGCGGGACAGTTCGTCCCGGGCCTGGGTGGCACGGTGCTGCTCGCGCCGCGCCGGCCCGATCTCGGGCCGCAGCACCTGCCGGTGAACCGGACGGCGGTCGCGGCCGGCGTGCTCGCCCTGGCCCGCGACCCCGGCTACCGACTGACGGTCGGCGGCCCGCGGCCGTTCACCCTGTCCGCGGCCGAGCTCTTCGCGCTGAGCCGGGCGACGGTGGATCTGCCGATCACCTGTGTCGAGGGGTGGGCGGCCGACGCGACGTGGACGGGGGTACGGCTCGTCGACCTGTTGGAACGGGCCGGGATACCGGCCGGCGCGACGGTGCGGGTCGAGTCCCTGGAAACCCGTGGCGGCTACCGGGCCAGCGAGGTCGACCCGCCGCACGCGCGTGATCCCAGGACGCTGCTCGCGACCCGGCTCGGCGGCGAGCCGCTCGACCTCGACCACGGCTATCCGGCGCGGCTGATCGCGCCGAACCGGCCGGGAGTCCTGCAGACAAAGTGGGTGCACCGGGTGGTGATGCTGTGACCGGCCACGACGCCGACGACGCTGCCGAGGCCGGGGCCGGAGCCGGAGCCGGAGCCGCTCCGAGGCGAGGCGGCGGCCTCACGCGGCTTGCGGTGGCGCTGACGGCGCTCGGCGGGCTCGCGGCACTCGGCTACGGGATCGACGGACTGCTGAGCGAGACACGGGCCACCAATCCGCACAACTCCCTGCGGTGGCTGATCGCCGGCGTCCTGGCCCACGACGTGCTGCTGGTGCCTGCGGTCGCGCTGGTCGGGCTGCTGCTGAGCCGCGCCGTCCCGGGTCCGTACCGGGCGGTGGTCCAGGGTGCGCTGATCGTCTCGGGCTCGGTGGCGGCGGCGAGCCTGCCGCTCTGGCGGGGCTACGGCGGCACCCCCGGCAACGCGACGGTCGACGCGCTGCCCTACGGGCGGAACCTGCTGATCGTGCTCGGGGCGGTCTGGGCCGCCGCCACGGTCATCATGGTGTTCCGGCGACGGCGGTCCCGGCGGTCACGGCGGTCCCGACGGACTGGACCGGCTCGAGGCATGTGACGTACCGACTCGCCCGCTGCCGCACCTCGGTCACGGTGAGCCCGGCCTCGGCCGCCAGCGGGCCGATGCCGTCCACTCCCACGGCGGCCCAGCGGAACGGCGCGCTGGCGAGGGCGGCGGTCTCCAACGTGGTCCAGTAGCACTCCGTCGGCCGTCCGGGGCCGTCGACCTCGACCAGGATCCTGCCGCCGGCGGCGAGCAGCTCCGCCGCCCGGAGCAGCAGCCGCGCGGGATCGCCGCCGATGCCGATGTTGCCGTCCGCCAGCACGATCTCGCGCCAGTGGCCGCTGCCCGGCACGGGGCCGAAGACGTCCAGGCACATCGCGGCCGCCCCCGCCCGGCGGGCCAGCGCGACCGCACCGGCGGCGATGTCGATACCGAGCGCCCGCACGCCGCGGCGGGCGAGCGCCGCGGTGATGCGCCCGGGGCCGCAGCCGACGTCGAGCGTCGGGCCGGCGCAGCCGTCGACCAGCGTCTCGTCGCCCGGGGCGAGCCCGCCGAGCCACAGGTCCAGCGGCAGCGGGCGGCGCCCGCCGGGGTGCGAGGCCCACAGCCCGTGGCCCGGTGCGCGCAGGGCCGCCTCGTAGACCCCGCGAGCATGCGGACGTTCCCTGGTCGAGTGGGTGGTCACCGCTCCCCCGCCGGTCTCGCCGCGACACCGGGGCACAGCCGCAGCTCGTGGACGGCGGCCGCGAACCGCCCGCCGGGAGCAAGCGCCGCCACCGGGGCCACGTCCGCGGCGGTGTCGACGTCCCGTAGGACGGGCAGCTCGACCACGCCCAACCCCGCCGCGCGCAGCCGGGCGAGCTGGCAGGCGCCGGTGTCCGGTGTGGACGTCGCCACTCCCCGCACGAGGCCACCGGCCGAGGCGCGCAGTCCCAGCGCCCACCAGCCGCCGTCGAGGGCCCGCCCGAGGACGGCGTCCGCGCCGGCGCGCAGCTCCAGCAGGGCCGCGACCAGCTCGTCCTGGCCGATCTGCGGAGTGTCCATCCCGATCAGCAGGGCGGGCTGCCCGCGGACGGCGTCGAAGGCCGCCGCCAGCCGGGTGTCGAAGGAGCCGGTGGCCTGGGCTACGACGGTGAACCCCGGCGGCAGCCAGGGGCCGGGCTCGCCGTCGAGGACGACCATCGGCCGGGCGCCCAGCGAACGGCAGGCGCCGGCGACCGCGTCGAGGGTGTCGGCGAGGGCCGCGGCCGCCAGCCGGGCGGCCTGCACCGGGCTGTACGGCGGGGTGAGTCTGGTCTTGACCCGGCCGGGCACGGGTGTCTTGGCGATGACGAGCAGGTGCGGCCCACCGCCGGAACCAGACCGCCTTCGATCAGCCCTCCCGGGAGCGGGCCGGTCAGGCACCGGCCGGTCGGCCGCCGGAGCCCGCTGGCCGCTCACGGCAGCCGGCGCAGGATCGCCGACATGTCCCGGACCGCGCGGACGGTGCCCGTGGCGGTGCCGGTGACCTTGGATTTCCCGCTCCGCGGCAGATAACGGACGTCGGTCTCGACGATGTTCCACCCGGCCGCGGCCGCCCGGGCGACAAGCTCCAGTGGATAGCCGAAGCGGCGGTCGGTCACCCCCAGGCCCAGCAGGTCGGCCCGGCGGGCCACCCGCATCGGCCCCAGGTCGCGGATCCGCACGGCGCAGCGCCGGCGCGCGGCGGCCACGACCACGGCGTTGCCGGCCCGCGCGTGCGCGGGCCAGGCCCCGGCGGTGACGGGCCGGCGCCGACCGAGGACGAGGTCGGCCGGCCACCCGCCCGCGCCCACACCACCGCCGGGGCCCGCGGTCAGCAGCCTGACGAGGCGCGGCAGATCGGTGGGGTCGAGGGACGCGTCGGCGTCGCAGCAGCAGACGATCGGCGCGGTCGCCGCGAGCAGGCCGGCGTGGACGGCCGCGCCGTAGCCGCGCTCGGCGGCCTCGACCACGGTGGCGCCGAGCTCCCGGGCCAGGTGCGCCGAGCCGTCCGTGGAGCCGTTGTCGGCGACGATCGCGCGGTACCCGGCCGGCAGGCGCGACAGCACCCACGGCAGCGCGGCGGCCTCGTCCAGGCACGGGAGGATCACGTCGACCGCGCCGGGCGGCGCACCACTGTCAGCGACCATGGGCCGCACGCTAGTCACCGAACGTGCTCGCACTTCTTACGAAACGAGGACGGCCGGGGCTCGCGACGCTGGCCGCCGCGGCCGCGGCGGACCGAAGATTACGAATCCCGAACGTCCGACCGCGCCCGCCGGCCGGCCCGCCTCGCGCGTCTACCGTGGGCCCGTGGCCCGTGTCCTGCTCGTCGACGACGACACCACGGTGTCGGACGTCGTCAGCCGCTACCTGTCCAACGCCGGCTTCGAGGTGGACACCGCGGCCGACGGCTGGGCCGCGCTCGCCACCGCCGAACGGCGCCCGCCTGACCTGGTCGTCCTCGATCTGATGCTGCCGGGCCTGCCCGGCCTGGAGGTCTGCCGGCGGCTGCGGGCCCACGGCCACGTGCCGGTGGTGATGCTCACCGCCCTGGGCGCGGAGTCGGACCGGATCACCGGCCTGGAGACCGGCGCTGACGACTACGTGACCAAGCCGTTCTCACCGCGGGAGCTCGTGCTGCGGGTCCAGTCGGTGCTGCGGCGCACCCACGAGCCGCCGCCGGGTGCCGCGGGCCGTCCGGTGCTGCGCGGTGGCGGCCTGGTCGTCGACGTCGCCGGGCGGACCGTCTCCCGGGACGGCCGGGAGGTGTCGCTGACGGTCCGCGAGTTCGACCTGCTCGCGTTCCTGCTGCGGCATCCCGGTGAGGCGTTCTCCCGGGCGGTGCTGCTGGAACGGGTGTGGGGCTGGACGTACGGGGACACCTCTACGGTCACCGTCCACGTCCGCCGGCTCCGGGAGAAGATCGAGCCGGATCCGACCTCGCCGGCCGTGCTCACCACCGTGTGGGGCGTGGGCTACCGCTGTGACCTGGCCACCGTCGCCGGCCCGGCTGTCGGTGCCGACCCGGCCGCGGGCGGCTGAGCCGTGGGAGCGAAGCTGGAGATCGCCGCGATCGCGCTCGCCTGCTCGATCGCGGCCCCGGCGATCGCGGCGCCGGTGCTGCACCGGTTCCGCCGGGCGTCGCTGGGCGTCTGGGGAGCCGTGGTGATCGCGGTCGGCGTGATCGGGATGGCCGCCGGGGTCGCCGTCACGGCGCGGATGATGTTCCTCTCCAACCATGATCTCGACGTCGTGCTCCTCGTCGTCGCCGTCTCCGGCACGGTGACCGCACTGATGATTTTCTGGCTCGGGCTGCCGGTCGCGCGGGCGTCCTTCGCGCTCACCGAGGCGGCCGGCCGGCTCGGTGACACCACCTACCGTCCGCTGGCGACGGAACCGCCCAGCGCCGAGCTGGCGGCGATCTCCCGAGCCCTCGACGCCACCCACGCACGCCTGCTCGCCGCCACGGAACGTGAGCGGGCGCTGGAGGCGAGCCGTCGGGAGCTGGTCTCCTGGGTGAGCCACGACCTGCGAACACCCATCGCGGGGATCCGGGCCGTCGCCGAGGCCCTCGTCGACGGTGTGGTCGACGACTCTGAGACCGTCGCCGCCTACCACCGGACGATGGTGGCGAACAGCGAGCGGCTGACGACACTCATCGACGAGCTGTTCGAGCTGTCCAGGCTGCACTCGGGCGCCCTCGAGCTGAGCCTGGAGAACGTCCGCGTCGCCGACGTGGTCTCCGATGTGATCTCCACGGCCGACCCGATCGCCCGCGCCAAGGGCGTCCGGCTCACCGGGCGCGCCGATGAGACCGACCGCTTCGAGGTGGACGTCGTCGAGGTCGGCCGGGTGCTGACCAACCTGGTGGCCAACGCGATCCGACACACTCCGAGCGACGGCACCGTCGCCGTCGCCGCGACGGTGGTGGACGGGCGCGCCGAGCTCTCCGTCTCCGACGCCTGCGGCGGGATACCGGCGGCAGACCTCGGTCGGCTCTTCGACACCGGATACCGCGGCGAGCGCGCGCGGACACCACCGGGCGCCGGGATCGGGCTCGCCATCGTCCGGGCCGTCGTCGAGGCGCACGGCGGCGAGGTGAGCGTCCACAACATCACCGGGGGATGCCGGTTCGTCGTCGGCCTGCCCGTCGCGTCCTGATCCGCCGCCGGCGCGGGGCGCGGCGGCGCGGGGGTAGGGCGGCGTCAGCGGTTCGTAAGATCCGGCATCGGAAACCGGCGGTAGCGTCCGCGACGTGCGCGTTCTCGTCACCGGCGGCGCCGGTTTCATCGGCTCCCGCATCGTCGACGTCCTGCTCGCCGCCGGCGACGAGGTGCGCGTCCTGGACGCGCTGCTGCCGGCCGCGCACCGCCACCGGCCCGAGACCGACGACCGCGCCCAGTTCCTGGAGGGCGACGTGCGCGACGCGGGCCAGGTCCGCGCCGCGCTCGACGGGGTGGACGCCGTCTGCCACCAGGCGGCCATGGTCGGGATGGGCGTCGACCTCGCCGACCTGCCGGCCTACGCGTCGCACAACGACCTCGGCACCGCCGTGCTGCTGGCCGGGATGGTCCGCGCCGGGATCCCGCGGCTGGTCCTGGCGAGCTCGATGGTCGTCTACGGTGAGGGCGCCTACCGGTGCGCGGCGGACGGCCCGGTGCGCCCCGCCCCCCGGCGGGAGGCCGACCTGGCCGCGGGGCGGTTCGAGCCGCCCTGCCCGGCGTGCGGACGTCCACTCGAGCCCCGGCCGGTCACCGAGGACGCGCCGCTCGACCCGCGCAGCGTCTACGCGGCCACCAAGCTGGCCCAGGAGAACCTGGCCTCCGCGTGGGCGGCGGCCAGCCACGGAACCGTCATCGCCCTGCGCTACCACAATGTGTACGGCCCGCGGATGCCGCGGGACACCCCGTACGCCGGGGTCGCCGCCATCTTCCGCAGCGCGCTGGAGCGGGGTGAGCCGCCGGCGGTGTTCGAGGACGGCGGCCAGCTCCGCGACTTCGTCCATGTCACCGACGTCGCCCGCGCGAACGCGCTGGCGCTGCACCGGCGCGAGGCGGAGCCCGGCCGACTGACGGCGCTGAACATCGGCAGCGGCCGGCCGCGCACCATCGGTGACCTGGCGCATGCCCTCTCGCGGGCCCACGGCGCGGCCGAGCCGGTGATCACCGGGCGTAGCCGCGCGGGGGACGTCCGGCACGTGTTCGCCTCCTCCGACCGGGCCGGTGACGTCCTCGGTTTCCGGGCCGCCGTCGACTTCGACAAGGGCGTCGTCGACTTCGCCCACGCACCGCTGCGCACCTGACCAGCGCCGGGAAGGACGTTCTACCCGCCGGCACCGGGCCGAAGAGCGCTTCCCGCCCGACCCCGTGGTGAAGAAAGTTGCGGGGTGGAAATCCGACGATCCGCAGGCAGCGGATCAGGCGGGAAGGCGATGAGGGTCGTGACCGGTGATCACAGGACCGCCGCCGACGACGCGCGGCGGTCCAGACGGCTGGAGCGGGGCGTCGGGCGGCTGTCCGCGGCGCAGGAACGGGCGGAGGACTCCCGGTTCGACCAGGGGCTGGCCGCGTTGCGGGCCTACGCGCACGCCCAGGGCGACACCCTCATGCCGGACGGCTACCTCGACTCGGACGGCTTCCCGCTGGCCGCCTGGGCCGCCGGCGAGCGCATCGCCCACCTGGAGGGTGATCTCTCCGGCACGCGACGCGATGCACTGGAGCGCATCCCCGGCTGGCAGTGGGAGCCTGTTCGGGACCGCTGGCATCGCACAGGAGAGGACCGCGTATGACCGCTCCGGCCGTCCACGACCAGGAACACGGCGCTCACGAACACGGCGGCCTGGAGCACGGGCTCGACGAGGCCCAGCTGGACGGGCTGATCGCCTACTGGAACGCGGCGAACTACCTGACCGCGGCGCAGATCTACCTGATGGACAACCCGCTGCTGCGCCGGCCGCTGCGCCGCGACGACATCAAGCCGCGGCTGCTGGGCCACTGGGGGACGTCCCCGGCGCTGAACCTGGTCTACGCCCACCTGAACCGGCTGGTCCGCCGGACCGGCCAGGATGTGCTCTACGTGGCCGGCCCCGGGCACGGCGGGCCGGCGCTGGTCGCCAACACCTACCTGGAGGGCACGTACTCGGAGATCTACCCGAGCGTGTCGCGGGACGTCGCCGGGCTGACCCAGCTCGTGCGGAGGTTCTCGACCCCCGGTGGTATCCCGAGCCATGTCAGCGTCCCGACGCCGGGGTCGATCCACGAGGGCGGCGAGCTCGGCTACGCGCTCGTCCACGCGTTCGGCGCCGTGTTCGACCACCCCGATCTGCTGGTCGCCGCCGTTGTCGGCGACGGCGAGGCCGAGACCGGCCCGCTGGAGGGCAGCTGGAAGGGCGTCGACTTCCTCAACCCGTCCCGCGACGGCGCGGTGCTGCCGATCCTCAACCTCAACGAGTACAAGATCGCCAACCCGACGGTGCTCGGCCGGCTCTCCCGGGAACGGCTGAACCACCTGTTCGCCGGCCACGGGTACGACGTCCTGTGGGTGGAGGGGGACGACGTCCGCGCGGTGCACCGTGCGTTCAGCGCCGCGCTCACCACAGCGCACAGCCGCATCCGCGACATCCAGCGGACGGCCCGACGTCCAGGTGCCACCGTCACCGAGGCGCCGATCTGGCCGATGATCGTGCTGCGGACCCCGAAGGGCTGGACCGGCCCGCACGAGGTGGACGGCGTCCTTGTCGAGGGGACGTTCCGAGCGCACCAGGTGCCGCTGGCGGGGGTGCGGGACAATCCCGAGCATCTCGCCCAGCTCGAGGCCTGGCTGCGCTCCTACCAGCCCGAGCGGCTGTTCGACGCCGACGGCCGGCTGGTCCCCGAGCTGGCGGCGCTCGCCCCGGACGGCCCGGCCCGGCTCGGCGCCACCAGCTACGCCAACGGCGGCGTGCGCACCGAGCCGCTGCGGCTGCGCGACTGGCGGGCCCACGCCCTCGACGTCGACCCGGCCCGCCGTGGCAGCCTCGTCCACGAGACGACCCGGCCGCTGGGCGAGATGCTCGCCGACGTCTACCGGGACAATCCGACCACCTTCCGGGTCTTCAGCCCGGACGAGCTGGCCAGCAACCGCCTCGGCGCGATCCTGGACGTCACCGACCGCTGCCTGGTCGCGCCGATCGACCCGCGCGACGACCGGGTCAGCCCGGCCGGCCGGGCGATGGAGGTCCTCTCCGAGCACCTGTGCGAGGGCTGGCTGGAGGGCTACACCCTGACCGGCCGGCACGGCCTGTTCGCCACCTACGAGGCGTTCGCGATGGTGTCGGCGTCGATGGTGATCCAGCACACCAAGTGGCTCCAGGAGGCGAGCCGGCTGGCGTGGCGCGCCCCCGTCCCGAGCCTGAACGTCCTGCTGACCAGCACCTGCTGGCGCAACGACCACAACGGCTTCTCCCACCAGGGGCCGGGGCTCATCGACACGGTCGTGCCGCTCTCGCCCGGGGTCGCCCGGATCTGGCTGCCGCCGGACGCGAACAGCCTGCTCTCGGTCGCCGACCACTGCCTGCGCAGCCGCGACCACGTCAACCTGCTCGTCGCCGACAAACAGTCGCACCTGCAGTACCTGACCGCCGACGAGGCCGCCGAGCACGCCGCCCGCGGCGGGTCGGTCTGGGACTGGGCCGGCACCGAGACCGACCTCGACCGTGAGCCCGACGTGGTCCTCGCCGGGATCGGCGACGTGCCGACACTGGAGATCCTCGCGGCCGCGGACCTGCTCCGCCGGTACGTGCCCAGCCTGGCCGTCCGGGTCGTCAACATCATCGACCTGATGGCCCTGCTGCGCTCGGACCTGCACCCGCACGGGTTCTCGACGCCGATGTTCCGCGCGCTGTTCACCGACTCGACGGACGTCGTCGTCGGCTTCCACGGCTACAGCCGGGCCGTCCACCAGTTGCTGCACGGCCGGGCGAACCCGCAGCGGTTCCACGTCCGCGGGTTCACCGAGCAGGGCACGACCACGACGCCGTTCGACATGGTCGTCCGCAACGGCCTGAGCCGGTACCACCTGGCCCAGCTCGCCGTGGAGTTCGCCCGGACCACCCGTCCCGGCACCGACCGCCTGGTCAGCCACTGCCAGGACCAGCTGACCCGCCACGAGGCCCACGTCACCGAGCACTTCGAGGACCTGCCCGAGATCCGGGAGTGGACCTGGCCGGGCCGCGATGCCTGAGCCGGACCGCGGGCTTGCGGGGCCGCGGGCTTGCGGGGCCGCCACCGGGCGGGGCGGACGTCTCCCGGAGCTCGCCGAAGGTCATGCCAGCGGGTGACCCCGCGCCGGTGAACGCTCTGACGGCGCGGGGCACCCTGAACTGCATGCGATGGAGCACCAGCAACGGTTACCGGGTCGAGGAGACGATCATTGCGATGGACGGTGGGCGGCGCGCTCGCGTCCTTCGCGTCACCCGTGACGGTCTGGCCGTCGGGGATTTCGCGGCGTGGGGTGAGCTGCTCGCCGACATCGACCTCGGCGTCCCCTTCGAGGAGCACGGCGAGGCCCCGGGCGCGGGCAGGCCGCCGGCAGCGGACCGCACCGCCGCGTGACGTGAGGAGCACTTCCACGCCGCGGTGCGGCTGACCCCGCGGTTAGCCGGCTGCCCGGACGACGGCGACCGGGCAGCCGGCGTGGTGAACGCACTGGTGGCTGACCGAGCCGAGGAGCAGCCCGGCGAACCCGCCGTGCCCGCGGGAGCCGACGACGAGCAGGCTCGCGTCGGTGGACACCCGGAGCAGGCCGGGCGCCGCCGCGTCCTCGACCAGCACCCGCTCGACACGCAGGCCGGTGTTCTCCACCTGTGCCCGCGCGACGCAGTCGTCCAGCAGCGCCTGCGCCGACTTCTCCAGGGTCGGGACGTCCAGCCCCGCGTACGCCCCCGGGTAGAGCGGGGCCGCCGGGAACCAGGAGTGCACGACACGCAGGCTGGTCTCACGCGACCTGGCCTGCGCCGCCGCCACCCGCACCGCCGCGACCGAGGCCGCGGAGCCGTCCACACCGACGACCACCGGACCCGTCGGCCGGAGGTGACCGGCCCGCACGACGACCACCGTCGACCTCGCCCTGTGCAGGCAGACGTCGGTGACCGAACCGGCGAGCAGGCGGTGCTTCCGGTTGGCCCCGTGCAGCCCCACGACCAGCATCTCCGCCTCGGCGGAGGCGTCGAGCAGCGCCTCGGCCGCACCCCGTCGCTCCACCTTCTCGACCATCGCGGTGGGCCGGGAGAGCTTGGCGGCGCGGCCGATCGCGGTCTGCAGCACGTGGTAGGCCGCGGCCTCGGTCTCGTGTTCGCCCGCCGTCCCGGCACCCGCCTTCTCCGCGCCCGCCGTCGCGGTCACCGAGGACACGGCGGGCGGGCAGTGCTTCGGATCCCAGGCGAGCATGACGGTGAGCGGGGAGTCCTGCCTGCGCGCCTGCGCCATCGCCCACCGCAGCGCCTCCTCGGCGTCGGCCGACCCATCCACTCCGACCACGATTCCGGCCATCCCACTTCTCTCCTTCACTGCGGGACATCGACGCGAGGGCATCTGTCAGGGATCCGCGTCCACCGGTGCGTCGGTCGGTGAACCCCTTCGGGGGACGGCGGCGCCAGGCGCCGCCTGAAACTCAGCGGCGACGCCGGGCACCGCCCGGGTGTCAGTCGACGACCCGCCGGGCGGCGGCGACCGTCTCCTCGACGGACCCCGTGGTGTCGATCTCGAACGCGGCCGGCCAGAGGTCGGCGCGATCGGCCATCGCCGCGTGAATCACGCCCGTCGCGTCCGAGGCGTCCGCACCGGTCCCGCGAGCCCGCATGGACCGCCGGGACTCGATGCGGGCGACGGCAACCGGCGCCGGGGCCACACAGCGCACCTGCGCCAGGTCGGCGCCGGTCGCCTTCGCGGTTTCGGCGGCGAGTTCCCGGAACAGCCCGGAGGACCAGGATGCGTCGAGCACGACGCTCTGGCCGCGCTCCAGCGCCTGCCGCGCCCTCGCGATCAACTCGGCGTAGCTGTGCTCGGTCGCCTCGGCATCGTAGATCCCCGCACCGGGGGCGACGTCGACCGCGATGTCCGGGGCCAGTCCGGCCAGTTCCTTGCGCACCACGTCCGAGCGCAGCAGCACCCATTCGTCCTGCCCGTCGACCAGGCCGCTCGCCAGCGTCGACTTGCCCGTGCCGGGCAGCCCGCCGACCAGCACCAGCCGCACCCGGCCCCGGCGGAGGTGCGCCAGCGCGATGTCGGCGAGCCGGCGCGCCTCCTCGGCGGCCTCCGGATCGCCCTGGTGGTCGCGGATGCACGCGATGCGCACCCGGACGAACGCCCGGTAGGCGATGTAGAGGTGCTCCAGGGACGCCGGATGGGTCTCGCCGGAGAACTCCCGGTAGGCGTCGAGGAACGTCCGGGCCGCCGCCGGGGCGCCGAGCCGCTCCAGGTCCATCGCGAGGAACGCGACGTCGGCGAGGACGTCACCGACCCGCAGCCGGCGGTCGAAGTTGATGCAGTCCAGCACCCGCGGGCCGTCGTCCAGGCAGTAGATGTCGTCGGCGAGCAGGTCACCGTGCCCGTCGCGGATCCGCCCGGCGCGCTGCCGCTGTGCCAGCAGGGGCGCCCGGCCGGCCAGGTACCGCAGGGCCAGCCGGCCGATCTCGTCGACGGTGCCGGCGTCCAGGATCGAGCCGCGGAAGGGCGCGACGGCGTCCATCGCCTCCAGCCACAGCGCCTCCAGGTTGGCGAGCCCACCGGCCCGGGAGATCTCCGGCGAGGTCTCGCACCGCTCGTGGAACGCCGCCATCGTGCGGGCGATCACGCGCAGTTCGTCGGTCAGGTCGGCGCCGCCGCGCACCAGCTCCGACAGCCGGCGGTCGGCGGGCATCCGGCGCATCACGACCATGTGGTCGCGCGGGTGACCCTCTTCGTCCCGAATGTCGGCGACGCCGAGGTACACGTCCGGGGCCAGCCGCCGGTTGAGACGCACCTCGTCCTCGCAGGCCGTGAGCCGCGCGTGCCGGGTGCGGAGATCCACGAAGCCGAGGTCGACCGGCTTGCGCAGCTTGTAGACGCGGTCCTCGGTCAGGAAAAGGATCGCAGTGTGCGTCTCCACGGTCTCCCGGTTGTCCAGATGGAGTTCCGGGGCCGGCTGCTTCTCCGTCGCCCCGACCTCCAGCTCTCCAGAGAAATCGGAAGCGAGATCCGCTTTGTCCGGCACCGAATTCTTCTGAACCAGCATCCGATGTCTCCAGACGTGTTCGGGACGATATCGCCACGACCATCGACGTGTGGTCCACCGGTGCCGACCGAATGGTCCGGGCTCCGGGATCGTCCGTCGTGGTCCGACTCCCTCCACGGGAAACGATCCCCTATTCGGGCCGGGCCGTCAGGGGACGATCGGGACGCCGGGCCGGCGGACCTCCAGCCCCGTGACGACGGGACCTTCGGGCAACCCGCCCACCCATCGCCTGTGCGGGGGGGCAGCCGGCGGCCACCCCCCGCACACGCCCGGGCTACTCCCCGGTCTGCTTCATCAGGTAGACGGCGGCCTGCGTACGGCTCGCCAGGCCGAGCTTCTCCAGAATGCTCGACACGTAGTTCTTCACCGTCTTCTCCGACAACCCCAGCCGTGTGCCGATCTGCCGGTTCGT
>NZ_UBIZ01000168.1:0-240 GCF_900465275.1 Parafrankia sp. Ea1.12
TCAAGCTCGGCCACCGGGTGAGCGCATCCACGATCCGCCGGGTCCTGAAGACCCTCAGGTTGCCCCCAGCTCCGAAACGGCAGACCGACACCACATGGCGACAGTTCCTGCGTACGCAGGCGTCGACGATGCTGGCCGTGGACTTTTTCCACGTGGACTGCGCCATTACGCTCCAGCGTCTGTACTGCTTCTTCGTCATAGAGGTCGGCTCCCGCTCCGTCCACATCCTCGGGGTCACCG
>NZ_UBIZ01000166.1:0-20270 GCF_900465275.1 Parafrankia sp. Ea1.12
GGCCAGGTGTGCGGTGGGTGGCACACATTCGGTGGGGCCGGGCGGGACGCCAGGGCTTCGGGGGGCCGTAGGGTCGGGTTCCGCGGTTCCGCGGTTCCGCGGGTGTCCAGCGGGTGTTCGTCAGGTGATGGCCGCCGGATCCGAACGCCGTCGGGCCCGGACGTCCAGTGCGGACATGGAGTCACGGACGTCCCCTGTGGGCGTCCCATGCGGACGTCGAGTACGGACGTCGTCGGATCAGGGCGGCGTCGGATCGGAAGATGAGGGCGTGGCGCGTCAACGCGGTCAGGAAACAGTCCGGGACATGGTGCTCTCCCTCGCCGTGGTGCTGGCGGGAGTGGCGGTGTTCTACGTCTTCGTGATGCCGCACGGGGGTGAGGATCCCGAGGTGAAGGTCGTGGACACGGAGTCCACGCTGGTGCCGTACGCGCGCCAGGCGCCCTACCCGGCCTCGGCGCCCCAGGACCTGCCCGACTTCTTCAAGCCGACGTCGATCCGGATGAAGCTGCCCTCCGGTGGGACCAGCGACGGAGACACCACTCAGATCACGATCGGGTACGTCATCGACCGGCCGGGCGACCGGACCTACACCCGGTTCATCCAGAGCAACGCCCCGGACGCGGTCCAGGCGATTCTCGGTGACCGACCCACCACCGGGGCCGTGAGCGTCGCCGGTGAGGAGTGGGACGAGCGACGCGACAGCGACGGGCATCTGGCGATCACGCGCGTGGCCGACGGTGTGACGACGATTGTCGACGACGGTGGCGGCCCCGGGGCAGCCGACCGGGCCGACCTCGAGACGCTCGCCGCCGCCGTCCGGCCGCTCGACACCGGAGCGTCAGCCGCGGTCGCCAGCCCCGCCGCCTGATCAGCAGCAGGACCAGGGCGGCACCAGCAGGACGGCACCAGCAGGACCAGAAAGGGGATTGGCGGCGTTTGCGACGCCAGGCGAGCCGCTGCGGGCCCCGCCGATGTCGCGATCGCGAGCCGGCTCGGGGTGGGCTCCCGGCGCGGCCGTCCCGTGGGCGGGATGCACTGACCTGGAACGGCTCCGGGCGCTGGGACGGCTCGGGTACAGAAACGACTTCGGGTGGCCGTCACGCCCCCTCCGCGTGACGGCCACCCGTATCGACCTGTATGACGCGGTTCCTCCGGGGAAGGTTGCGCGCCCGTCCAAAGAATTTTCCGGGCTTCCGCCCGGTCGTCGGCGACGCGGCCTCCGCAGCCAGCCGCCGGCCTCATCACGGACCGGAAACAGGCTGGTCGCAGGGCTGGTCGTGGCGGTAGCGGCCCGGTCGCGGGCTGGTACTTCGGCGGCTACCGGCGGCGCGTGACGCCGTGTCGAACTACGCTCCTCCCGTGGCTGCCGAGACCCCTTCCGTGCCCGAGTCGTCCGTGCCCGAGTCCCTCGCCGTCCAGGGCCAGGCGCCTGACAGGAACCTCGCTCTCGAGCTGGTCCGGGTGACCGAGGCCGCGGCGCTCGCCGCCGCCCGCTGGGTCGGGCGTGGTGACAAGAACGGTGCTGACCAGGCGGCCGTGGACGCGATGCGCCGGCTCGTCGGGACGGTGTCGATGCGGGGCGTCGTCGTGATCGGCGAGGGGGAGAAGGACGAGGCCCCCATGCTGTTCAACGGCGAGGAGGTCGGCTCCGGCGAGGGCCCCGAGTGCGACGTCGCGGTCGACCCGGTGGACGGGACGACGCTGACGTCCAAGGGAATGAACAACGCGGTGTCGGTGATGGCGGTCAGCGAGCGTGGCTCGATGTACGACGCCAGCGCCTGTTTCTACATGGAGAAGCTGGTCACCGGGCCGGAAGCGGCGAGCGTCGTCGACATCGACGCCTCGGTGGAGGACAACGTCCGCGCGGTGGCGAAGGCCAAGGGCATTCTGCCGCGGGATGTCACGGTCGTGGTGCTGGACCGCCCTCGGCACGCCGAGCTGGTGGAGAACATCCGCAAGGCCGGGGCGCGCGTCAAGCTGATCTCCGATGGTGACGTCGCCGGCGCGGTCATGGCGGCCTCGGCGGACACCGGGGTGGACATGCTGCTCGGCATCGGCGGAACACCCGAGGGGATCATCGCCGCGTGCGCGGTGACCTGCATCGGCGGCGTCATCCAGGGCCGGCTCTGGCCGCGGGACGACGCCGAACGGGCGAGGGTCCTGGACGCCGGGCACGACCCGGGCCGGGTCCTGCACACCCGGGACCTGGTGAACAGCGAGGACATCTTCTTCGTCGCCACCGGCATCACGGACGGCGAACTGCTCGCCGGGGTGCGGTACCGGCCGGGCGGTGCCAACACGTCGTCGCTGGTCATGCGCTCGCGTTCGGGCACGATCCGGCGGGTCGACAGCCAGCACCAGCTGACCAAGCTCCAGGCCTACTCGACCGTCCCGTTCTGAGTCCGGCCGATGCCCACTCTCGTCCGAGGAGCCAGGACCCGGCGGCGGCTGACGGCTCCGATCGGACGGGCGGTGGCGCGGCTGGACCGGCCCGGCCCGCATGGCAGCGCGGCCGAGATCCGGACGCTTCCGCAGGCGCTGCGGCGGTTTGTCGCCCACCCGCGCCCGCCGGTGCTCCTCGGGTGTGTGGGCGCGGTCGGCGTGGTGCGGGCCGTGCGTGGTCCGCTGCGGCGCCGGGACGTCGTCACGGCCGCGGCCTGCCTCGCCGCGCAGCCGTTCGTCGAGTGGGCGGTGCACCGCGGCCTGCTGCACGCCCGGCCGGGCGGCCGGCTCGGGTCGGTCGGCTACCAGCTCGCCGGCTACGGGCACGAGCAGCATCACCGTGATCCGACGAACCTGGACACGATGTTCCTGCGGCCCCGGGAGGTGACGGCAGGCGGGGCGCTCGCCGTCGGCCTCGCGGCGCTGGGCCCGCCGGCTGTCGGCACCGCGGCGGTGTGCGCCGGGCTGGGCGCACTGGCCTACGACTGGACGCATTTCCTCGTGCACACGGCCGTCCGCCCGTCGAACCGGTTCTACCGGCGGGTCTGGCGCGGGCACCGGCTGCACCACTATCGCAACGAGCGGTACTGGCTGGGTGTGACGAGCCCGGTCGCGGACATGGTGCTGGGCACCTCGCCCGCCCGTGACGACGTGCCTGTCTCGCCGACGGCCCGCGGTGCCGCCCGGCGCGCCGCCCCCGGCCTGCCTACCGGCGCCTGACCGGCTCCTCGTGAGCCGGCGCCGTGACCGGGCCGCTCCGCGCCAGCCCGGCGGCGGCTTCGCGGAACCGCCCGGCTACGACCTGCGTCCAGCGGTGGTGTGATGCACCTCATAGTGTGCGGTGTCGTGGCCGGCTGACCGGTGCCTCCGCGCGCGAGCCTGCCCGGCGAGGCTGATCAGCAGGCCGCCCAGCGCGTCCGCCTGCGCGTCCAGCGTGTGGTGGGCGACGACGCTCGCCCGCGCGCGGGCGCCGAGCAGCTCGGCCAGCGTCTGGTCGTCGAGCACCCGGGCGAGCTTCGCGCTGAGGTCGGCCATGTCGTCCTGGCGGGCGATCAGGCCGGTCGCTCCGTCGGTCACGATCTCCGGGATGCCCGCGGTCGGGAACGCCACCACCGGCCGCCCGCACGCCTGCGCCTCCAGCACGTTCAGCGGCAGCCCCTCCAGACTCGACGCGAGGACCAGGACATCGGTGGCGCGCAGCAGGTCGCCGATGTCCGAGCGCGGCCCCAGGAACAGCACCCGGTCACCGAGCAGTTCGGCGCCGAGCCGGCGCAGCGACTCCCCGGACGCCGGGTCGAGGCTGGGCGCGCCCGCGACCGCCAGCCGCGTGGACTTCAGGTGGTCCGGCAGCGCGGCCACCGCACGGATCACCTTGTCGACGCCTTTGCGGGGGTCCAGGCGGGACATCGCTAGGACCAGCGGCGCTGCCGGGTCCGTCGACAGGCTGGCCCGCACGGCCGGGTCCGCCGGGCCGGGGCGCAGCGCGTCGGTGTCGACCCCGTTGCGGATCACCACCGCGCGTCGGGCGGCCCACCCCGGCAGCGACGCCGCGACCGCGCCGCTCACCGCCACGGACCGCGCGGCCCCCCGGACGGCCAGCCCGTGCAGCCGGCCGACCAGGTCCGGCTCGTTCTCCTCGTGCAGCAGCAGCAACGCGGGCCGCCGGCACAGCGCCGAGGCCCCGACGGCCTCCAGATGCGACCAGCGGCTGTTCGCCTGCAGGACGTCGACGCCGAACCGCCGGGCGAGCCGGGCTGTCCGGGCCGCCATGACCGCCGTCCGGCCGGATTCGCGCAGTACCAGCGCGGGGCTCGGGCGGCCGTCCGGGCGGCGCAACCTCCGGTCCGCCGGCACTGGCAGGACGGCGTGGTGCCGCCCGGACGCCCGCCAGGCCGCGCCCGTCGCGCTGTCCTCCGGGGCGGCGAGAATCTGCTCGATCCCGCGTCGCTCCAGCAGCGGGGCGAGCCTCAGCAGGAAGCGCTGGGCGCCCCACAGCCCCTCACCCTGCTCGACGATGAGGACCCGTGCGGCCGGCTGTTCCTCCACGCCACGGCAGGTTACGGAAAGTTGGCCATCGTGTCGCTACAGTGACCGAGATGGGTGACTGACTCCCGGCGCGAACCTGGCCATCCGGGCGCGTCTCCCGCCGCGGCCGGCCGCCTCGGGGCGGCGGTCGACGGCGGCCGGCGCGGTTCCGGCGGGCCGGGATTGCCCGGGGGCCTCGGCGGCTGGCCCGCCGGCGCGCTCGCGGCGCGCCGGCAGGCGGACCACAGGCGCCACGGCGACCACCCGGCCGAGCAGCAGCGCAAGCGCGGCCCCCTCGGCACCCCAGGCCGCCAGCATGATCGGGAGCGCGGCCACCAGAACGGCCAGCCCAGTCACCGTGGCCCCGCGCCGGATCACCGGCCGCGCGGCCGCCCGCACCCCGCTGGACGGCTGGGCGCCGGTCGGGCGGGCGCCGGTTGGCAGGGCGTCGATCGCGAGGGTGGCCAGGAGCAGGCGGAGCCCGGCTGTTCCCTGATCGGCGTACTCGTCGCCGAGCACGGCCAGCGGCAGCGGCGCGGCGACCAGCGCGACGGCCACGCACGGCAGCGTCGCGGCCCCACGGCCGCCGGCGAACCCGCCGACGGCCAGGATGGCGAGCACGGCCAGGGCGAAGGCGGCGCTCCCCGGGCCGACCTGGTGATCGAGGACGACCAGGGCCAGTCCGGCCGCCGCCGCCGACCAGAGCACCCGCGTCACAGGCTCCGGCGCGGCCGGCGCGGCCGGCGCGGCCGGCGCGGCCGGCGCGGCCGCGAGTGACGCGAGCGATCGCCGCGCCGCCTCATCCACCTGCGTCCTGCCGAACGGGGTCCTGCTGGGCGGAGCTGTGGGCAGTGCCGAGAACGGTGACCGCGGGGTCGGCGCCTGCGGCGACCTCGTCGGTGGTAGCGAGGGGCGCCGTGACCTGGGCGGTCGCTGGGGGCCCTGCGCCCACCGCTGCGCGCTGGGCCGGACCACTGATCCTCGCTCCGACGGTGACCCGACAGCGGGGAGCGAGTCGGGAGTGGGTGGCGAGCCGCGGGTCGGGAGCGATCCCGGAGCGGGTTGCGATCCGCGGGCTGGGAGCGATCCGAGGCCCGGGCGTGACCCGGGAGCCGGCGGCTCCCACTCCGGCGCGGGGACGGCTCGCGCCGTCGTCGTCGTCCGCCGGGGGGCGCCGAGCCGCCGGACGGGGCGCTGCCGCCCCGCCGGGGTGGCCACACGGGATGAGGCGAGGCCGGGGTCCGCGTCCGTCCGCCAGAGCAGCCATCCGCAGCGTGGACCGGCCGCCAGGGCGACCGGCGCCAGCCATGCGAGCAGGGCGACGTGCGCATGCCCCGCCCCGCCCCGCGCCGCGACGTCCGCGGCGAACACCAGCGCGCCCACCCGGACGGCGCCCAGCGCCACCCACGCCCCCGCGGCGACCAGCATCCCGGCCGCCGATGTGCGGCGGTTCGGTGAGTCCTGGGACGCGTTGAACCGCCACACATCGGGGCGTGCCGGCCAGAGGGCGACGCTGGCGGCCGCCAGCGGCAGGAGGATGAGGAAACCGGGGGTGGCGGCGAGGAAGGCCAGGCTTGGGATCAGCGATCCACCGGCCCAGGCCAGGGTGACCGCTCCGAGCGCGGCCAGGGCTCCGGCGCGCAGCCGGTGCCGCGCGCCGGGTCCGGGCGCGGCGGCGCGCGCGAGCGAGACGATGACCCGCAGACCCAGCACGACGGTGGCGTCCGCGGCGACGTCTACCGCCGGGACCCGGTGTGCCGCCCAGGCCCAGAAGGCGGCCGCGAGCAGCGCGGCCGTCACCGTGGTGACGGCCGCGGCTGCGGCGGTGGTCGTGCCGGTGGTCGTGCCGGTGGTCGTGCCGGTTGTGGCCGCGCCGGCGCTCGCGGGCCGGCCGCGTCCGCTCCGCCGTCCCGCGCCGCCTCGCGCGCCCGCCGACGAGGCCGTGGTCACAGCGGTGGGAGGGTGGGTTGGCCGGGCGCGGGGAGACGGGTCCCCTCGGCGATGTGCGGCGCGAACCGGGGGCGGTACGCGCCGGCCAGCCGCGCCGGCGCCCGGGCCGGGACCCGCGCCCCCAGCACCGACGGGACGAGCCTGATCCGCGGCCTGGCCGGGACCGTGCGCGGCAGCGTCCGGCCGATCCCGTCCAGCCAGGCGCGCACGCGGTGGTCGGCGAGACCGCCGTCCACGGTCAGCCTGGTAATGGCGAACGGGTCGTCACCCTGGTGGGACAGCGCCTGCCCGACGGCGCACGCGCCGCCGTATCCGGCCGCGATCACCAGCTGGCGCGCGGTCGGGTCCCAGCCTCCGCGGGGGTAGGCGAACGAGCGTGGCTCGTCGCCGGTGATCGCGGCCAGCCGCCGCCGGCTCAGCGTGATCTCCGCGGTGACGTCGGAGCGCTGCAGACCGTCGAGCCGGCGCCCGCTGTGCCCGGCCGCGCCGATCTCGACGCCCATCTCGTGCAGGCGGCGCACGTCCCCCTCACTGAGCATGCCGGGTGTCCCGAGCCGGGAGGTGGTGACGAAGACGGTGGCGGCGAGGCCTCGTTCGGCCAGCTCGCGGGCCGCGACGAAGGTCTCCGCGTGATCGCCGTCGAAGGTGATGACGATCGCGTCGGGTGGCGCGTCGGCCGAGCGCAGCGCCGCGCAGTAGTCCACGACGGTCATGAAGTGGCGACGGGATCTCTGGATCATGCGACGGTGGCGCGCGAAGACGGCGGGCGTCACCGTCGATCTCCGCGGCGCGTGGCCCGTGGGATCGGCGGCAACGTCGTAGCGCAGGATCGGGACCGGCCGCGGCTGGTTGGCCGCGCCGTTGCGACCGCGTGCCCGGCCGGCCGCCGCCGAACGAGCCGTGGCTCCGGCTCCTTCGTTGTTTTCCTTGCACGTCGCGGTGGTGGCGGATTTCGGGGAAGACACTTTTCGCCCCTCCAGCGGTCCCCGGGCCGCCCGCTTTGCTCGGGTCGGCTCATATCGCGGAATGTAACCGGTTGGCGTCCAGCGGAATCTAGCATGAGTGATTGCTGCCTGTAGTAGCGCCATTACGGCCAGGCGATGTGTATCAAGAGGTGAGCTGAAATCGAACGGTTAACGGCGCGTCATCGGTGAGTGGCCGCGCTTCCGTTCGGCACCTGCGGGCGACGGTGTTCCTGCGTCCTGCTGAAGAAATTTAGATCATCTGTATTCGAGAATTCCGAATACTGCGTTACATGCGGGTGCCCGGACGGCGACCTCGATGTCGCTGTCCCGCGTCGCGCCGGGTGCCGCCGTCCAGCGGTGCCGCCGGCATGGCGGGCGGTGGTCACGGCAACCGCTGACCGGGCGGCGACCGCCAGGGCGATCACTGCCGGAACAGCGGATGTCAGGACCCCGCCGTTAGGGCGGTCGTCACCACACCCGACACGGCAACCGACACATGACGGCCGCCATGGCCGTCACGGCCGTCAAGCGCCGGGATCGACCATGCCCCGTCGACGTCCTCCGGATGGACGTCGCTACGGCGGTGGCGCACCCGAACGACCGGTGCGGCGACGCACCCGGGTGAACCGTGGGCAGTCGCATTCGCCGCAGTCGCTGTCTGGTCGGTAATGTCGGTGCGAATCCCGCGTGTGGCCGCACCGGCACGCCCGCCACCAGGGGTGACGAGTGCGTCCCTGGTAATCCGGCGTGTTGGGCACGTCGTGACAGTACTGCACGGATCCGCCGGTCCGGATGTTGCGATGGTGACGTTCGGGTGCCCATCGGTGGGGATCACCGCGCTGACCTCAGCAAAGCCCAGGCGTGCTAACCCGTGAACAATGCGGGTGAACGACGTGAATGGCGCCTTGGTGTGTCGGCCGGGCCCGGCCGACCCCCGTGAAGCGGTGATCGGTGTGATCCGCACGGTGGCGGGCGGGCCCTGGGTGCGGCACATTGCGGTGGCGGCGGGCGGCTGCCCTGGACGCCGGCACCACGCGGCCGCATCGTTCGCCGGGGGATCGCGGCCCGCGGCAGTGGGCCACGGAAAGGGCACCGTCGGGGCGAGGGGCCGTCGGAGAGTGGCGGCGGAGCGCGCGCTACTGGGGCGGGCTCTACTGGGGCCGGCGCCTGCGGGCCGCGGCCGACTGGGCGAGCGAGCGCTGGCGCTCGCGCCGCGCGACCTGCGCCCGGCGCCCGCGCACGGCCGCGATCAGCGTCACGAGGACGACCGCCGTGAGCAGCGCGGGAGCGTGCAGGATCATCTCGGAGCCGATGTCGATCGCCCGGTTGCGCAGCCCGGCGCTTCCGTCGCCGGCCGCGGGGTTCAGGAAGCCGACCACTACCGTGATCACGGCATACGCCAGCGGCGGCATGATCACGACACCGATCAGGTCGTCGACATGGACCCGCACCGCGGCCAGCACGCAGGCGGCCACAAACAGGACACCGAAGACGTAACTGAGATTGTCGAAGAGGAGCGAGTCGACCGCGGCGCCGATTCCGCCGACCACCACGGCGACCAGTCCCGCGCCGAGCGCGGTCAGGCCCCGGCGCGTCCCCGTGACGACGGTGGGGGGCGGCGGTGATCCGGACCGCGTGCGCGGGCCGGGCGGGTACGAATCATCCGGCACTCGGGTACGCCCGGACCTTCCCGGCGGTCCGGCGGGCTGCCGGTGAGGCGGCGTACTCACCCAGGCAACGTACCGTCCCAACTTTGCGGCTGCGTCAGGGCGATAGGTCAGAGAAGTGAGCACGTCTTGGTAGCTGCACTTTCGGCATTCCGTTATGCACGATGAGCTACCGATCGGTATGACCCGCAGCCATCGGACGGATCGGGCGGGACCGGCCGTCCGGCCGTCCGCGGACGTCGGCCCGACGGCCCGGCGACCCGGAAGTCCAGCGGAGAGCGGGGATCGTGCCTCGTCCCGGCCGATCCCAGGCCGTTGCGACGGCCGCCGCGCGCCGTCCGTCCCGGCCGGGCGGCGCGCGGCGGCGAATACTCTGCCCACGAATGATCCGATGGTGGCGCCGCGGCCATGCGGGCGGCGCGACCGTGCCGCGGTGGCGCCGCTGTGGCGTCGCGGGAGCGGCGGTGGCATTGCGACCGGGACCTCCGCGATCGGGGCCGGGCGCGATCACCCGTAGACTGCTCGGTCATGGGTCTGTCGATAGGCATCGTCGGGCTGCCCAACGTCGGCAAGTCCACGCTTTTCAATGCCCTGACCCGTAACGAGGTCCTGGCGGCGAACTATCCGTTCGCGACGATCGAGCCCAACGTGGGCGTCGTCGGCGTGCCGGATCCGCGTCTCGCGAAGCTCGGCGAGATGTTCTCCAGCGCGCGGGTCGTCCCCGCGATGGTGAGCTTCGTCGACATCGCCGGCCTGGTCAGAGGTGCGTCGGAGGGTCAGGGCCTGGGCAACCGCTTCCTTGCGAACATCCGCGAATCGGACGCGGTCTGCCAGGTCGTCCGGGTCTTCTCGGATCCGGACGTGGTCCACGTCGAGGGCAACGTCGATCCGGCCTCCGACATCGAGACCATCAACACCGAACTCGTGCTCGCCGACCTCCAGACCATCGGCGCGCGGCTGCCGAAGCTGGAGAAGGAAGCTCGCCTCGACCGGTCGAAGCAGCCCCTGCTCGCCGCGATGAAGGCGGCGCACGAGGTGCTCGACGCCGGGCGGCCGCTGTCCAGCGACCCGTCGATCGACCGCGCGGAGCTGCGTGAGCTGTTCCTGCTCACCGCCAAGCCCTTCCTCTACGTCTTCAACGTCGACGAGGACGTCCTCGCCGACACCGGTCGGCACAAGGAGCTCGCGGACCTCGTGGCCCCGGCCGACGCGGTGATCCTCTGCGCGAAGGTCGAGGCGGAGCTGATCGAACTGCCCGAGGCGGACGCGGCCGAGCTGCTGGCCTCCCTCGGCCAGGACGAGAGCGGGCTGGCGCAGCTCGCCCGGATCGGCTTCCACACCCTCGGCCTGCAGACGTACCTGACCGCGGGTCCCAAGGAGTCCCGGGCCTGGACCATCAGGGCCGGAGCCACCGCGCCCGAGGCGGCCGGGGTGATCCACAGCGACTTCCAGCGGGGCTTCATCAAGGCCGAGATCGTCTCCTACGACGACCTGATGGCTGCGGGCTCCATGGCCGCGGCGCGCGCCGCCGGCCGCGTCCGCATGGAGGGCAAGGACTACGTGATGGCCGACGGCGACATCGTCGACTTCCGTTTCAACGTCTGAAGCCGGCGCCCCGCCTGGGTCAGGTTCCTCGTTCCAGCCTGACCGCGGGCCGCCGCGGGCTCTGGACGAGGCGGGCCGCCCGGGGGAGCACCGAGACGGCGGCCTCGGCCGGGCCGCGCCGGCCGGTCAGGCGCCAGAGCGTGGCGGCCGTGAGCGCGACGAGGACCTGGAGCGCATACGACCTGGTCGGGTCGGTGGGGAGCAGGTCGGAGGCCATCACCACCACGTGCAGCGAGTAAAAGGTGAGCGTCATCGCGCCGACCGCCGCGAGGGGCCGGGCAAGGGGGGCGCGGGCCACCAGCAACGCCAGGCCGAGCAGCGCCAGCGCGGTCCCGGTGGTGTGAGCCAGGTCGAACGGAGTCGTCGAGTGCGGCGTGTCGACGGCCAGCCACCAGGCGCTGTCGGTGGGGGTCGCGCCGTAGAGACCGGAGTCGATGAACCAGCCCTGCGGCAGGGAGCCCACGCCGGGAACCTCGGCCGGGTCCGCGAGCTCGGTGCGCCCGCCGAGCGGTTCCAGGAGCAGCCAGGAGGCGGCGCTCGCGGCGAGGGCCAGCGCCAGGCCACCGACCAGGAGCCGGGTCGCCACCTGGCGTGAGCGAAGGTCCGCATGGGCCACGGCCATCCCGGCGCAGAGATAACCCAGCCAGGCGAGTGCGGGGTAGACGCCGGTGACCGTCAGCTTCGCCAGGAGGTGTCCGGGCTCGCCCAGCGCGGCGAACGTCGGCGACGACAGGTCCGAACCCGGCAGGTCGTCGCGGACGAACTGGCTGACGACGGGCTCCGCGACGATCGCCAGGACGGCGACCGCCACCAGGACCGGGACGGATGCCCGTAGCAGCGGCAGAGCCAGGACGAACAGCAGCGCGTAGTACACCAGGATCACGGCGATGCCCGAGTCGGCATAGGCGAGGCCCAGGCCGAGCGCCCCGATGCCGAGCGCGCGCAGGAACACCGAGAGCCGGGCCTGGCCCGCGCTCTGCCGCCGGGTGGACAGGACCAGCGCCACGCCCGCCAGCACCGCGAACGCGGCGGCGGCCCGCCCGGCGGCCAGGGTGAACACGGGCGAGATCGCCGGGTTGTCCGACTCGGTGTCGGTGAAGGCGGGAAAGACGTGGGTCGCCACCATGCCGAGCAGCGCCACGCCGCGAGCGATGTCGACACCGACGATCCGTCCGGACCGGGGTGGATTCTCACCGTCCATGTCTCCAGCGTCGCAGGCGGCGGCTCGTCGGGGTTGGACGGTCGGCCCGGTCGCCGTCCGATTCGCCACTGGCGGCCCCGTTTCCGCCGGGTGCGGTTAGGGTTCGCGGAGTGACGGGCAGCGGGTCGCTACCGACGATGGACGCCGCGCCGGTGTTGCGCTGTGAGGGCCTCGTCCGGCGCTTCTGCGAGCGGACGGCGGTGGACGACGTCAGCTTCTCCATCGCCCCCGGTGAGACGTACGGCCTGCTCGGCCCCAACGGAGCGGGCAAGACGACGGCGATCTCGATCATCGCCGGGGTCCTCGCCGCCGACTCCGGGTCGGTCGTCGTCGCCGGCCATCCGATGCGGACCGACGCCGGCCGCGCCCGCGGCGCGATCGGTCTGGTCCCGCAGGAGCTGGCGCTCTACCCGGACCTGACCATTCGGGAGAACCTGCGGTTCTTCGGCCGGCTGCAGCGGATGCCCCGCCGGCACCTCGCGCGGCGCATCGACGAGGTCCTCGAGGTGGTCGGCCTCGCCGACCGGGCCCGGGACCGGGTCGACGTCTGCTCCGGCGGGATGAAGCGGCGGGTCAACATCGCCGTCGGACTCCTGCACGAACCGCGGCTGCTCATCCTCGACGAACCGACCGTGGGCGTGGATCCGCAGAGCCGGCATCAGATCCTCGCCAGCGTCGAGACGCTCGGCGGCGCCGGTCTCGCGGTGCTGTACACGACCCACTACATGGAGGAGGCCGAGCGGCTCTGCGACCGGCTGGGCATCATCGACGCCGGCCGGATCGTGGCCGAGGGCACCCGCCGCGAGCTGGTGGAACGCATCGGCGAACACGACCGGGTCGTCGTCACGGCGACCGGTCCGACGGCCGGGTTCGCGGCGGCGGCGGGCGAGCTTCCCGGCGTCCACGCGGCGCGGCCGGTCGACGGCGGTCTGGAGGTGCTCGCGGACTCCGCCTCGGCCCTGCTGGCGCCTCTGGTCACCACCGGTGAGCACCTCGGGGTGACCATCGCCGGCATCGAGGTCGTCGAGCCAGACCTGGAGGCCGTCTTCCTCCACCTGACCGGCCGGGCGCTGCGTGACTGAGCGGCGTCCGGAGCGTGCTCATCCGGTGCTCGTCATCGCCGGCGTCGACCTGCGGCGCCGCCTGCGGAACAGATCCGCGCTGATGATGGGCTTCGTCGGGCCGCTCGTGCTCGCGGGTGTCTTCGGCCTGCTGATCAGCGGGACGTCGTCGGTGACGTTCACGATCGGGGTGGTCGACCAGGACGGATCCGGCCTCACCCGCGATCTCGTCGCGGACCTGACCGCGCCGGCCCGTGGCGACGCCGGCCCGATGCGTTTCGCGACGCTGGCGGATACGGCGGCGGCGGAGCGCGGGGTGGACGACGGAGATGTCGACGCGGCCCTCGTCCTGCCGGCGGGGTTCGGGGCGGCGGTCGGTGGCGGAGCCATCCGCGCTGGCCAGGCCGCGGGCGACGGGGCGGCCGGCGCCACCGGCGATGACGGGGCGGCCGGCGGCGATGATGGGGCGGCCGGCGCCGGCGGGCCGGACGAGGAGGGTGCGGGGCGGGGCGGTCTCACGACCATCACCGTGCTGCGGGATCCGGCGTCGCCGGTCGCCGGCCAGGTCGCCGACTCCATCGCGATCGGCGTCTCGGCGTCGTTCAACCAGGTCGGGCTCACGCTCGCCGACGTGGCGCGCCGTACCGGGCGCCCGCCGAGTGCCGCGGAGGTCGCCGCCGCCCGCGACGCGGCCCCCGTCCTGACCCTGCGGGAGAGCGGCGTCTCCGGGACGGGCGTCGATCCCGTCGCGTTCTACGGCGCCGCCATGGGGATACTCTTCCTGTTCTTCACGGTCGGGTTCGTCGCGCGCTCGCTGGTGAACGACCGTGACGCGGGCATCCTCGACCGGATCCTCGCCGCGCCGGTCCGGCCCGGGGAACTCATCGCCGGACGCGCGCTGGCGGTCGCCGCGCTCGGGACGTCGGGTCTGGTGACCGTGTGGGCGGTCACCACGGTGGCCTTCGGCGCCCACTGGGGACCCACGGCGGGCGTGCTGCCGGTGCTGGTCGCGACGGCGCTGGCCATCGCCGGGGTGACGCTGGTGGTCGCCTCGCTCGGCCGGACCGAGCAGCAGGTCGGAGCCCTGACCTCGCTCGTGGCGTTCGCCCTCGCGCTCGCCGGCGGGAACTTCTTCGGCCCGGGGCCGAAACCCGCGGTGCTCGACCGGATCTCGCTTCTCACACCGAACGGCTGGTCGCTGCGCATCCTGTCGGACCTGGCGGCCGGGGTGGCGACCGTCGAGTCGGTGCTGACGGCGGTGGCGGTACTGCTCGTCGTCGCCGTGGTCACGGGAGGCATCGGCATGATCCGCGTGCGGCGGGTGATCTTCCGGTGACAGCGGAGACCGCCAGCCACCGGGCCGATCCCGGTCCCGATCCCGGCCGCAGCGCTGGTTCCGGGGGTACCGGCGGCCGCGGTCGCGGCCCGGGGCGTCCACGCGGGTTGCCCGGCGTCTGGCTGCGGCTCGTCGCGGCCTTCGCGTTCACCGCCGTCGTCTGGCGCTCGCTGTCCCGTGATCGGATGGCCCTGTTCTTCCTCCTGGTCCTTCCGATCGCCGTGATGGTGGTGACGGGTGCCGCGTTCGGCGGGGCCGGTTCCATCACCGTGGCGGTCGTGCGCGAGGGTGACGGCCCGGTCACCGCCGCGATCGAGGATCGCGTCTCCACCGCCGCGGGCCTGCGTGAACGGGCCGTCGACACCGTGCGTAACGCCCGTGACCAGCTCCGCCGCGGGGACGTGGGCGCCGTCCTCGTGCTGCCGGCCGGCCTCGACGCAGCCGTGTTCGCCGCCGCGGATCCCTCCCGCGTGTCCGCGGGTGATCCCGGGGAGGTCGAGGTCCTCACCGATCTCGGCAGCGACGTGGGGATGACGGCCCGCACAACCCTGACCGGCATCGTCCAGGGCACCGCGGCCACCTTCACGGCCACAGCCGTGTCCGCCCGGCTGACCGGTGCCCCGGTGGCCGAGATCGCCCGGGACCTGGCCCGGACGGCTCCGCCGGTGGCGGTCGCCTCCCGCGACGTCGGAGCCGGTGCCGGCGTCGAGCCGAACCGGTTCTCCGAGGTCGCGCCAAGAAACCTGATCCTTTTCGTCTTCATCAACAGTCTCGCGAGCGCCGCGTTCATCGTGAGTGTCCGCCGCTGCGGGGTCCTGCACCGGGCCGCCTCGACCCGGTCGGGGGTGCCGGCCCTGCTGGCCGGGCTCGCCCTCGGCTGGCTCGTGCTGGCTCTCGCCCAGTCGGCGCTGATCGTCGCGGTGGGGGCGCTCGCGTTCGGTGTCGACTGGGGTGATCCGCTCGCCGGCGGGCTGCTCCTGCTGGCCTTCGCCGGCGTGGGCTGTGGCGGGGGCCTGGTCGTGGGCGCGATCGGGCGCGACCCCGAGCGGACCTCGTCCATCACGCCGTTCGTCGGCATCGTGCTGGGCGCGATCGGGGGGTGCATGGTTCCCCTGGAATTCTTCCCACCGGCCATCGACGCGGTGGCGCATGTGACACCCCACTACTGGGCGGTGACCGGATGGGAAGATCTGATCATCGACGGTGGCGGACTCGCGGATGTCGGTGTCAATCTGGCGGTGCTTGCGGTGATGGCGGTCGCGCTGTCGGCGGCCGCGGCCGCGATCCTGCGCCATCAGCTCGCGCGGGGCTGACGAAACCGCGTCCGTACGGCGCGTGGGAGGGAAGGGCTCGGTAGTGATCTGTCATCTGGTGGGCCGGGACGCATGGGCGGTCGGTCCGGCGAACTACCACCCGCCGAGCCTCGACGCCGAGGGGTTCATCCACTTCTCGGCTCCCGAGCAGGTCCTGGAGACGGCGAGCCGCTACTACTCGGGGCGCTCCGACCTGCTGCTGCTCGTGGTCGACCCCGAGCGGCTCACCGCCCCGCTGCGCTGGGAGCCGGCCAGCGGCGAGGACGACCGCGGCGGGGCACTGTTCCCGCACCTCTACGGGATGATCGATCCGGAGGCCGTGCGGGCCGTCGTCCCGCTCCCGCCCACCGCGGAGGGCACCTTCGCGGTGATGCCGGGCCTGTGGTGACGGGTTCCGCCCCCGTCATGCTCCCAAGGCGACTCAGAAGGCGATGCCGGCGGACCTCAGGATGGCGGAGATCTTGCGCGCCAGCTCGACGTCCAGCTCGGTCACACCACCGGCGGAGTGGGTCCAGACCGTGAAGATCGTGCTCCCCGGGCCGCTTTCCACGACCGGGTGATGGTCCATCGCGTCGGCCTCGCGCATCACCTCGTCGACTATGGCCGTCGACTCGTCACCGTCGACAAGGATCTCGAGCCGGATCCGATCGGCGTCGCCGATCCAGCCGGGTAGTGCCTCCAACGCGGTGGATACGGCGCTGTTGTCCAGCCGTGTAGGCATCCGCGACTCCTTCACGTCCGTGAGCGGTGGTCCGGTCTGTGATCCGTGCCGGGCACGGGACCTGCCCGTCCTCGGCCCTTGCGCCGGATGCTGTCACCCGGAAGCGGAATCCGCCACCCTCCGCACACTCATCAGTTCCGTCGGCTACCACTCCGGGCCGTCGCACCGGACAGCGGGGTCGCCCGGCCCGGCCGTCCTCTGGTGGCGGAAAGGTGGCTGGTGGCGGAGGAGCAGGTGGCGAAAGGGTGGCAGGTGGCGGAAGAACGGGTGGCGGAAAGGCGGCTGGTGGTGGGATCGGTGGAGGAGGGGCGGCTCGTCGTGGCCGTCGCGCTGATCGACGGTGCTCGGCGGGTGCTCGCCGCGCGGCGGGTGTCGCCGCCGTCCCTCGCGGGGATGTGGGAGTTCCCGGGAGGGAAGGTCGAGCCCGGGGAGGACGAGCTCGCGGCGCTGCGCCGCGAGTGCCGCGAGGAACTCGACGTGGAGATTGAGGTCGGGCGCCTGTTCGGGGAGATCGCGCTGCCCCGCCCGGGCTGGCGGATGCGGTTGTGGCTCGGGCGCGTGGCCGCGGGCGTGCCAGTCGCCGCCGAGCACGACGACCTGCGTTGGCTGGGTGTGCGCGAGCTCGACGACGTCCCGTGGCTGCCGGCGGACGCGCCGCTGGTCGACGCCCTGCGGGCCGAGCTCGGGGAACCGGGGGAGGGCCTGCCGGCGTCGTGACGGTCCGCAGTGCGCGGCCCGCGGCCGCGAGTCCGTACCATGGAGTTGGACCGCGGCGGAGCAGACGTCGTTCTCCCGGGCGGGTACCGCCCTCCGGGGGGTGCTGCCGAAGATCGCGGTCCCTCATCCGACGAACCGTTTCGGGGTCCTAGGGTAGTGCCCTGAAGCCCCATGTTGCCCCGGAGCTCATCACCGTGCCCGTACGCGCCGATCTTCGTAATGTCGCGATCATTGCCCATGTCGACCATGGCAAAACGACTCTTGTTGACGCGATGCTCCGGCAGTCCGGCGCGTTCGGTGAGCGTGGTGAGGCCACCGACCGGGTGATGGACTCGATGGACCTCGAGCGCGAGAAGGGGATCACCATTCTCGCGAAGAACACCGCCGTACGTTTCGGTGACGTCACCATTAACATCATCGATACTCCCGGCCACGCCGATTTCGGCGGCGAGGTGGAACGTGGTCTCGCGATGGTCGACGGCGTGCTGCTGCTCGTGGACGCCAGCGAGGGCCCGCTGCCGCAGACCCGGTTCGTGCTGCGCAAGGCGCTCGCCGCCCGGCTGCCCGTCGTCCTCGTCATCAACAAGGTCGACCGGTCGGACGCCCGCATCAGCGAGGTCGTGGACGAGGCCTACGAGCTCTTCCTCGACCTCGACGCGGACGAGGACCAGATCGACTTCCCGATCGTCTACTGCAACGCCAAGGCGGGGCGGGCGTCCACGACCCGCCCGGAGAACGGCACGAGCCCTGACTCGCCTGACCTCAAGCCGCTGTTCGACCTGCTGCTGGAGGCCATCCCGGCGCCGTCCCACACCGAGGGCGCGCCGCTGCAGGCGCTGGTGACGAACCTGGATGCCTCGCCGTACCTCGGCCGGCTCGCGCTGTGCCGGGTGCACAACGGGACGATCACCCGGGGGCAGACCGTCGTGCTGTGCCGGGTGGACGGCAGCCAGCAGCGGGTGAAGATCACCGAGATGCTGATGACCGAGGCCCTGGAGCGGGTCCCGGCCGAGCAGGCCGGCCCCGGCGACATCATCGCCGTCGCGGGTATCCCCGACATCATGATCGGCGAGACCCTGGCCGACGCCGAGGACCCGCACGCACTCCCGGTGATCACGGTGGACGAGCCGTCGATCAGCATGACGATCGGCGTGAACACCTCGCCGCTGGCCGGCAGGTCCGGCAAGAAGCTGACCGCGCGCCTGCTGAAGAACCGGCTGGACGCCGAGCTCGTCGGCAACGTCTCCATCCGGGTGCTGCCGACCGAGCGGCCGGACACCTGGGAGGTCCAGGGTCGTGGCGAGCTGGCGCTGGCCATCCTGGTCGAGCTGATGCGCCGCGAGGAGTTCGAGCTGACGGTCGGCAAGCCCCAGGTGGTGACCAGGGAGATCGACGGGAAGGTGCACGAGCCCGTCGAGCGGCTGACCATCGACGCCCCGGAGGACTACCTCGGGGTGCTCACCCAGTTGCTGGCGCTGCGCAAGGGCCGCCTGGAGCAGATGGTGAACCATGGGACCGGCTGGATCCGGCTGGAGTACCTCGTCCCGGCCCGCGGGCTGATCGGGTTCCGGACGGAGTTCCTCACCGAGACTCGCGGCACCGGGCTGCTGCACCACGTCTTCGACCGGTACGAGCCCTGGTTCGGCGAGCTGCGCACCCGTGCGACCGGCTCGATGGTCGCGGACCGGTCGGGCGTCGCGACCGCCTACGCCCTGTTCAACCTGCAGGACCGCGGGACGATGTTCGTCGCGCCGACGACCGAGCTCTACGAGGGAATGATCGTCGGTGAGAACTCCCGGGCGGACGACATGGACGTCAACCCGACCAAGGAGAAGAAGCTCACCAACATGCGGTCCTCGACCGGCGACGAGCTGGTGCGGCTCACCCCGCACCGTCAGCTCTCGCTGGAGCAGGCGCTGGAGTTCTGCCGCGAGGACGAGTGCGTCGAGGTGACCCCGGCGACGGTGCGCCTGCGCAAGGTGGCGCTCGCCGCCTCGGAGCGGGAGAAGCTGCGCTCGCGTCGCCGCACCGGCTGACACCGACCCGCCCGGGAAGCCCGGGAAGCCCGGGAAGCCCGGGAAGTTCAGGAAGTTCAGGAAGTCCGGGAAGCGGGCCTGCTCTCAGGGAGTCGGCCCGCTTTCCGTGGTGGGCCCGCTTTCCGCGGTGGGCTCGGTGCGCGGGGGCCGGAGGCGCTGGTCCGGGGCCGCATAGGGTCGCGGGGTGACGCAATCCGCCGAAACGGTGCTGCCGCCGCGCCGCGTGCTTTTCGTGCATGCCCACCCGGATGACGAGGTCATCTCGACCGGCGTGACCATGGCCTCCTACGCGGCTCGGCCCGACACGCACGTGACTCTCGTCACCTGCACGCTCGGTGAGGTCGGTGAGGTTCTGGTTCCCGAGCTGATCAACCTCAGGTCGGATCTCGGTGACCAGCTCGGCGGGTACCGGATCGGTGAGCTCGACCGGTCCTGCGCCGAGCTCGGCGTCACCGACCACCGTTTCCTCGGCGGCGCCGGCCGGTGGCGGGACAGCGGCATGATCGACACTCCGGCCAACGACGACCCGCGCTGCCTGTGGCGCGCGGACCTCGACGAGGCGTCGGCGGCCCTGGTTCAGGTGGTGCGGGAGGTCCGTCCACAGGTTCTCGTCACCTACGACGAGAACGGCGCCTACGGCCACCCGGATCACATTCGGGCACATGACGTGTCCGTCCGGGCCTTCGCCGATGCCGCGAACCCCGACTTCGCGCCGGAAGCCGGCCCGCCGTGGCAGATCTCCAAGTTCTACGAGACGGCCACGCCCAAGTCGTTCGTCCAGGCTGGTATCGAGTATTTCCGGGAGTCCGGGGGCGAGAGCCCGTTCGGCTCCGCCGAGTCCGCGGACGACATTCCGCTGGCGGTTCCCGACGAGATGATCACCACCGAGATCCAGACCGACGAGTACCTGCCCGCGAAGGTGGCGGCGATGCGGGCACACCGCACCCAGATGGCGGTGGACGGCTTCTTCTTCGCGCTCGCCGACGGCATCGGCAAGCGGGCCTGGGCCGCCGAGCACTTCGTGCTGACCCGGGGTGAGCGCGGCCCGGGAACGGAACCCGGCGCCCGCGAAACCGACCTCTTCGCCGGCCTCCCCCTCTAGCTCTGGCCGCCCTGGCGCTTCGGGCCAGGGCGGCTCCGGCGCGCCGCTCGGGTTGACCGGGGCGGCTCGGCGACACCCAGGACTCACCCGGCCGCCACATCGCCGGCCGGCGCCGGCGCCGGCGGGGTG
>NZ_UBIZ01000193.1:0-56825 GCF_900465275.1 Parafrankia sp. Ea1.12
CGGGTGGGGCGGGAACGGGTGGCGGCCGGGTGCTGCTGGCGGCTGGTGACGGCCTGGGCCTGCCCTTCGCGGACGGCTCCTTCGACCGGGTCACGATCTCCTTCGGTCTGCGCAACGTGGCCGAGGTCGACGTCTGCCTCGCCGAGCTGCTGCGGGTCACCCGGCCGGGGGGCGTGCTGGCGGTCTGCGAGTTCAGCCGTCCGGTGTGGCGGCCGGTGCGCACGGCGTACATGGAGTACCTGATGCGCGCGCTGCCCGCGGTCGCGCGAGCGGTGAGCAGCAGCCCGGACTCGTACGTGTACCTGGCGGAGTCCATCCGGGCCTGGCCGGGGCAGGCCGCGCTGGCGGAGACGATCCGCGCGGCCGGCTGGACAAGGGTGGGCTGGCGCAATCTCAGCGGCGGCATCGTCGCCGTCCACCGCGCCGTCCGCCCCGGCGGAGACGACTGACGTACGGCGTCGGTTGGCACCGCCGTCCCGGTTCCGCGGAACCTCAAGATCGACCGTGGCCCGTGGTGGTTGCGCCGTCGAGCGGGCGACGTGCGTGGGAGCGCCCGGAACCTCGCATCGGACCATTACTGCATGAGTTCGTATGATTGCGTTAGGCTCTCCTGAGGGATTCGAGCGATGTCCGGACTGCGCGGCGGCGTCGCCGCTGTATCAAGGGCGTGGCGTTCGACCGGTGCCGGCCGCACGCCACCGCTATTGTCGTGGGCGGTAGTCGGCTGCCTGGTGCTGCTTGGGCTGGACGTCGCCGTCGTGGTGCTGCTGGATCCGCGGCCTGCCGCTGCTACCGTCACGTCCACCGCTGCGGCATTCCTGGCCGCGACGGCCGTCTCCTGCTTGTGGACTGCTCGGCGCGCCCGTGGTGCCGAGCGCCGCTGGCGGCTGCTGATCGGTATCGCCACGGCCGGCGCGGTGGCTCCCAGCCTGGGGACGGCGAAGACATTGCTGGCCGGGGGCTCCGTGGCGGGTCGGTTTTCCCCGGCCCAGGCGGGCTTCTTCGTCCTCTATGGGGTGGCACTACTTGGGTTGCTGTCCCTGCCCTCTGAGCCGATAGACGGCCCGGGCGAGAACGCAAGCACGGTGCGACGTCGTGGGCATCGCTGGTACGCGATCACCGTGCTGGACAGCATACTGATCGTCGGTTCGATCGCCCTGCTGGAGTGGGGGACGGTGCTGGCCACGGTCGTCCAGGTGGGCGCGCCCGATCTCATGCAGTTCCTGTTCGCTCTGGTCCAGCCGGTCACCAGCATGATCCTCGCCGCCGCGGTACTGCTGATCGCGAGCTTCCGCCGGCCGCGTTCCCTGGCGACCTCGGCATTGCTTGGCGCAGGTTTGCTTATCTCGACAGTCACCGGTAACGGCTTTCTCTACCTCGCGGCAGCGGGCAACCGTGCCGCCCCGCCGGGGGCCTATCTGGGGTTCGCCCTCAGCTGGCTGCTGACCTTCCTGGCGGCGCTGGTGCCGGTACCCGCCCGCGTGCAGCCGGACGTCCCATCGCAGCCTGGCCCGCGGGCGATTTGGGCGCACGCCGTGCTGCCCTACATGACGCTCTGTGCGGCTGGCCTGCTGGTTCTCGGCAAGCTGTCGACTGGTGCACAGCTCGACCGGGTCGAGACGTATGGGATGGTCTGCTTGCTGCTGGTAGTGCTGGTCCGGCAGATGGTGACATTGGCGGAGAACAGCAAGCTGCTCGCCGAGGTCCGGGAACGTGAGCGCCAACTGCACTACCAGGCATTCTATGATCCGCTGACTGGTCTGGCGAACCGGGCATTGTTCATCCGGCGGCTGCAGCGGGCACTCTCACGCGACGCCGACAACGGCGGTCGCGGCGACGGCGCCGCGCCGGTGTCTCTGCTGTTCCTGGATCTTGACGACTTCAAGCAGGTGAACGACACGTTCGGGCATGCCACCGGTGACGAACTCCTCAAGATCAGTGCCGAACGGCTGCGGGCGGGAACCCGGGCACTGGACACCGTCGCCCGGCTCGGCGGGGACGAGTTCGCCGTCATCCTCGACGGCGGCGGCCCCGACGACCCCCGCCGGATCGGCGAACGGCTCGCGACCGCGGTCCAGGCGCCGTGCCAGGTGGCCGGGCGGCCCTACACCCCACGAGCCAGCCTCGGCCTGGTCACCCTCGACGGCTCCACCGCTCGGCCAGCCAGTCCCGACATCCTGCTCCACCAGGCCGACCTGGCTATGTACGCGGCCAAACGGGAGCGCGCCGGCAGGCTGGTGGTCTACCGGCCGGACCTGTGAGCCCAGCGCAGAATCGGTTTCGCTGATGATGGCGCTGGCGGGTGTCGCTGTGGCGTCGGCTGTTGCCACGTGGGGGTCCGGACTGGCTGGGGCCGGGGGTGTCTGTGGTGCTCGGGCGGTCAGGTGGGGGTAAGGGCAGGGTGCAGGCGGAACAGGTTCAGGGCGGTGCAAGCCAGGCCGAGTCCGGCGGTGACGGCGGGGGTCCCTCTGCGGCGGAAGCAGCGCAGGCCGGTGAGGTCCTCGGGGTGGCCGATGACGGTCTCGACGGTGGCTGCCCGGCGTTTCCGGGGGGTCTCTACGGCGTCGTCACGCGGCGCGGGCTGGCTCTGGGACGGGTTTGAGGGCGTGGTTGCCGCGCTGGGAACGGACCTCGTCGACCTTCACTTCGGGACGTGTGCGTCCATCCAGGTCAGCGCGCGCGCCCAGGCGTCGCGGGCCGCGGCGGCGTCGTAGGAGTCGGGGCGCGCGTCGTTGTAGAAGGCGTGGCCCACCCCCGGGTAGCGGACGACCTCGGTGTCGACGTCGGCGCGGGCGGCCGCGGCCCGCAGGTGCTCCACCTGCTCCACCGGGATCGAGCGGTCGAGATCCCCGTACAGCCCCAGCCAGGGGGTCTGCAGGGCGGCGGCGAGGTCGAGCTGCGAGGGCTCGCCGAACCGACCGTCCTCGATGCCGCCGCCGTAGAACGTGACGGCGGCGCCGAGCGGGCGCCGTACGGCCGCGTGGAAGGCGATGCCGCCGCCCATGCAGAACCCGACGACGGCGCAGCGGTCGACCGCCGTCCCCGACTCGGCGAGCACCATCAGCCCGGAGTCCAGGTCGTCGAGGATGTCGTCGCCGGCCAGCCGGCCGCGCAGCGAGACCGCCGCCGCCGAGTCGGTGTAGTCGAAGACGGGGGAGCCCTGCCGGTGGTACAGATCCGGGGCGACGGCCCGCCAGCCGGCGTCCGCGAACCTGCGGCAGACGTCGGTCACGTGGTCGGTGAGCCCGAACACCTCGTGCACGACGAGGACGCCGCCGCGGGCGGTCCACCGGGGCTCCGCTATGACCGCGGGTGTCGGACCTTCGGCGGTGGTGAGAACGACTGTTTCTGAGGTCATGGCCGCGTCGATCTCCGATGTCGGTGGGGCCTGTCGATCCACGCCGGGCGGTCGGCGGGCTCCGGATCCGGTGGGGGCGCGTCGATCCGTGAGACGCGGGTCCGCGCGATGTCAGTCATTCGCGCGATGTCAGCCAACTTTCTGCCAGCCAAAGTCAGCCAACTTTTGTCAGCCAACTTTGCGGAACTACCCAGCTCGGGTGGTCATGTCACCTCCTGGCCGGGGACGGTCGGCCCGATCGTGCGCGTCATCCGTGCCCGCTTGGCGTCGCCCCCGCCCGCCCGCTCGCCCGGCGTGGGCCGCCTGCGTGCCCGCCGGCGCCGCCCGCGCTGCCGGCGCCGCCCGCGCTGCCTGCGCCGCCCGCGCTGCCGGCCGGCTCGCGCCGCACCGACAGGCGGGTGTTGGCCCGGTCGAGGGACCACCGAGGTGCCTATCGTCGCCGTGCCGTGGCGCTGCGTTGCGAAGTACGGGGGAAGTTGACTCGTCTGCGCATCTCGAGGTCCTGGTTGGTGCCTTGGGCCTTGGCAGGGCCTACACTCGGCGTGGCGCTCGTGAAGAATTTCACGAGCGCGCAAGCGGGAGACGTGGGACACGGCCCTGATCGGCCGACTGGCGCGGGAATCCGGAGCAGCGCGTGACCAAGCGGATGACGGAACGGGACGGCACCCGGGCGGATGACCGCCCCGACGACCGCCCTGACGCCGACGTCATCGTGGTTGGTGCCGGGCCGGGCGGCTCGGCCGCCGCGTACCACCTCGCCCGCACCGGGCTCGACGTCCTGCTGCTGGAGAAGAGCACCTTCCCTCGGGAGAAGGTCTGCGGTGACGGGCTGACCCCGCGGGCCGTGCGCAGCCTTGTGGAGATGGGCATCGACACATCGGTCGAGGCCGGCTGGCTGCGTAACAGGGGGCTGCGCATCATCGGCGGCGGTGTGCGCCTCGAGCTGCCGTGGCCGGAGCTCGCGAGCTGGCCCGACTACGGCCTGGTTCGCCCGCGCGCGGACTTCGACGAGATGCTCGCCCGGCACGCGGTCAAGGCCGGTGCCCGACTGGTCGAGGGCGCCTCCGTCACCGGGCCGGTGCGTGACGACCGGACGGGACGGGTGGTCGGCGTGACCGCGCGGGCCGGGGTCGACCGGGCTCCGGCCGAGTTCCGTGCCCCGGTTGTGGTCGCCGCCGACGGCAACAGCGCCCGGATCGCGCAGGCGCTGGGGATCCGGCGCCGGGAGGACCGCCCGCTGGGCGTGGCCGTGCGGCGCTACTACCGCAGCCCGCGCACGAACGACGACTTCCTCGAGTCCCACCTCGAGCTGTGGGAGGGCCCGCCGCGCCAGAGCCGGCTGCTGCCGGGCTACGGGTGGATCTTCGGTATGGGTGACGGCACCAGCAACGTCGGCCTGGGCATGCTCAACACCACCAGCGCCTTCCAGAACACCGACTACCGGGATCTGCTCCGCCGGTGGCTGAACGGGCTGCCGCCCGAGTGGGGCTACACCGAGGAGAACGCCACCGGCCCGGTCCGCGGCAGCGCGCTGCCGATGGCCTTCAACCGCGCCCCGCACTACCAGGACGGAGTGCTCCTCGTCGGCGACGCCGGCGGGATGGTGAACCCGTTCAACGGCGAGGGCATCGCATATGCGATGGAATCGGGCCGGATCGCCGCCGAGACGATCGTCCTTGCGCTCGCCCGGCACTCCGGGCCGGCCCGGGAGCGGGCGCTCGGGCGATATCCGGAGATCCTGGCTCAGACATACGGGGGGTATTACACCCTGGGCCGTTTGTTTGTACAGCTCATCGGGAATCCGACCGTGATGGCGCTGGGGACCAGGTACGGGCTGCCTCGGCCCATGCTGATGCGTTTCGTCCTGAAGGTCATGGCGAATCTGACCGACCCGCGGGGAGGTGACGCCACGGATCGACTGATCAACGCGCTGACCCGGTTGGCGCCCGCCGCCTGAACGCGGCCACGTTCGGAAGCAGCCGGTAGGGACGCCGGCAGCCGCCGGTATGGACTCCGGCGCACGTGCTCGCACGCGACACCTCCCGATAGTCGCGCGTGCTCCGAACCAGGGAACTCCGGGCTGTGTCAGACGTCCACGGGAGATCCCTCCGGCGGTGCTGCGGAGGGGAACAATCCCGGTGCGACCGGGAAATCAGAGGTCGCGTAGGCTGCACCCGCGCTCGGCACCCGCGGGGGCAGGAGCACGAAGCACCGGTTGGCTCGGGAGGCCCGTTCGGCCACACCCGGCGAACCGCCACCAAGACGTCCGCACCAAACTTTCGAAGGAGAGGAGTTCGGCATGCTCGACAGTTATGTGCCGATCCTCGTTCTGCTCGCGATCGCGATGCTGTTCGCGGTCGGTTCCGTGGCGGTGAGCGCGCTGGTCGGCCCGAAACGGTTCAACCGTGCCAAGGTCGACATCTACGAGTGCGGTATCGAACCCGAGCCGGTGCCGGCCGGGCCGCACCGGTTCCCGGTGAAGTACTACATCACCGCGATGCTCTTCATCGTCTTCGACATCGAGATCATCTTCCTGTTCCCGTGGGCCGTCACGTTCGACAGTCTCGCGGTCTTCGGTCTCGGCGCGATGGTGTCGTTCATGGCGACGATCTTCGTCGCCTACGCCTACATATGGCGCCGGGGGGGTCTGGAATGGGACTAGAAGAGAAGCTGCCCGGTGGAGTTCTGCTGACCACCGTCGAGAAGCTGGCCAACTGGTCGCGCAGGTCGTCGCTGTGGCCGGCGACCTTCGGCCTGGCCTGCTGTGCCATCGAGATGATGTCGACCGGCGCCGGCCGCTACGACCTCTCCCGCTTCGGGATGGAGGTCTTCCGGGCCAGCCCGCGCCAGGCCGACCTCATGATCGTGGCGGGCCGGGTGAGCCAGAAGATGGCCCCGGTGCTGCGCCAGATCTACGACCAGATGCCCGAGCCCAAGTGGGTGCTGTCGATGGGCGTCTGCGCGAGCAGCGGCGGAATGTTCAACAACTACGCGATCGTGCAGGGCGTCGACCACATCGTTCCGGTGGACATGTACCTGCCGGGCTGCCCGCCGCGTCCCGAGATGCTCATGGACGCGATCATCAAGCTGCACGAGAAGATCCTCGCCGGCTCGGTGTCGGGCAAGGTCGAGCACACCAAGGCCGGCTCGTCGCCCTACCCGAAGCCGATCGAGGTGGCCACGGCGTGGTCCGGCCTGCCCGCCGGCGCGGTCGACACCCGCACGCTGTCGGTCAACGACCGCAAGCGGTTCAGCCTGCCTGAAGGCGCGCCCGTCCCGGCGGGGCGCGGTGCCGTCGAACCGGTGCTGGACGAGCGCCGCCCGGCGGCGATCGCGCCGCCGTCCGTCTTCGGCCGCGGCAAGCGGGTGCCCGTCGACGCCAAGCCGACCGACGAGTCCCGGGCCGACGGTCCCGGACCGAGCACGGAGACCCTGACCGATGACTGACCTGGTACCGGGCTCCGCCGGCGTTCCGGGCGGCCCCGGCGGCCGCCGCCGGGACGCCTTCGGCGCGCGCGGCAGTGGCGACACGTCGGGCTTCGGTGGCCTCGTGCCGCCGGTGGCGGCCCTGGCGTCGACGTCCCGCCCGTTCGGCGACGAGGCCGCCGACACCGTCTACGACACCCTCGAGCGGGTCTTCCCCGAGCTGGGCGACGCCGTCGAGCGGGTCGTCTTCGCGTACGGCGAGCTGACGATCCACGTGCGCCGCGAGCGGCTGCTGGACGTCGCGTGGACGCTGCGCGACGACCCGGGGCTGCGCTTCGAGCTGCTGTCGTCGTTGTCCGGGGTGGACTACCCCGACGACCTGACCGGCCGCCGCCTGCACTCCGTGGTGCACCTGACGTCGCTGACCCACCGGCGCCGGCTGCGCGTCGAGGTCTCCGTCGCGGACGGCGACGCGGTGCTGCCGAGCCTGACCCCGGTCTGGCCGACCGCGGACTGGCACGAGCGCGAGGCCTACGACCTGTTCGGCATCGTCTACGAGGGCCACCACGGCCTGACGCGGATCATGATGCCGGACGACTGGGTGGGCCACCCGCAGCGCAAGGACTACCCGCTCGGCGGCATCCCCGTCGAGTACAAGGGCGCGCAGATCCCGCCGCCCGAGACCCGCCGGAGCTACTCGTGACCGGGCACTGTCCGGCCGGCACCCGGGCGCGGGCCACCACGGGGTCACGCGTGACCGCCAGGCACCCCCGAGCCGACTTCCGAGGTTCGCTATGAGCACGCACACCGAGACGCCCGTCGACGGTTCGGCCGAGACCATCACCGGCGCGCAGCCCTACGAGGCCGGGTTCACCGAGTCCTCCGCCGGTCGCATCTACACCGTGACGGGCGGTGACTGGGAACAGGTTCTCGGCACCGGTGAGGACGACGGCGAGCGGATCACCGTCAACATGGGCCCGCAGCACCCGTCCACCCACGGCGTGCTGCGGCTGGTGCTGGAGATCGAGGGCGAGACGGTCACCGAGACCCGCCTGGTCATCGGCTACCTGCACACCGGGATCGAGAAGAGCTGCGAGTACCGCACCTGGACGCAGGCGGTCACGTTCCTCACCCGCGCCGACTACCTCTCGCCGCTGTACAACGAGGCGGCGTACTGCCTGTCGGTGGAGAAGCTGCTCGGCATCACCGACGAGGTGCCGGAGCGGGCGACCGTCATCCGGGTGCTCGTCATGGAGCTGCAGCGGATCGCCTCGCACCTGGTGTGGCTGGCGACCGGAGGCATGGAGCTCGGCGCCACCACCGGCATGATCTTCGGGTTCCGTGAGCGCGAGAAGATCCTCGACCTGCTCGAGACGATCACCGGCCTGCGGATGAACCACGCCTACATCCGGCCCGGCGGCCTCGCCCAGGACATCCCGGACGAGGTGATCCCGGCGATCCGGGCGTTCCTCGACTACATGCCCAAGCGCATCCGCGAGTACCACGCGCTGCTGACCGGCCAGCCCATCTGGAAGGCGCGGATGGTCGACGTCAACTTCCTCGACGCCGCCGCCTGCCTCGCGCTGGGGACGACCGGGCCGGTGCTGCGCGCCGCCGGTCTGCCCTGGGACCTGCGCAAGACCATGCCGTACTGCGGCTACGAGACCTACGAGTTCGACGTCCCGACCGCGCTCGAGGGCGACTCCTACGCCCGGTACCTGGTGCGGATCGAGGAGATGGGCGAGTCCCTCAAGATCATCGAGCAGTGCCTGGACCGGCTGCGCCCCGGCCCGGTCATGGTCGCCGACAAGAAGATCGCCTGGCCGTCGCAGCTGGCCATCGGCTCGGATGGCATGGGCAACTCGCTCGAGTACATCCGCAAGATCATGGGGACCTCGATGGAGGCCCTGATCCACCACTTCAAGCTCGTCACCGAGGGCTTCCGGGTGCCCGCCGGCCAGGTGTACACGCAGATCGAGTCGCCGCGCGGCGAGCTCGGCTACCACGTCGTCAGCGACGGCGGCACCAGGCCGTTCCGCGTCCACGTGCGGGACCCAAGCTTCGTGAACCTGCAGGCCGTGCCCGCGCTGACGGAGGGCGGGCAGGTGGCCGACGTGATCGTCGGCGTCGCCTCCGTCGACCCGGTGCTCGGGGGAGTTGATCGCTGATGCCACTGACCGAACAGACCCGCGCCGCGGCCCGCGAGATCATCGCGCGCTACCCCGAGGGACGTTCCCGCTCGGCGCTGCTGCCGATGCTGCACCTGGTGCAGTCCGAGCAGGGCGCGGTCACCGCGGAGGGCGTGGAGTTCTGCGCCGAGGAGCTCGGCATCACCCACGCCGAGGTCAGCGCGGTCGCGACGTTCTACACGATGTACAAGCGCCGCCCGGTCGGCGACTGGCTGGTCTCCGTCTGCACGAACCTCTCCTGCCTGTTGCGCGGCGGCGAGGAGGTCTACGAGCGCCTGTCGAAGAACCTCGGCGTCGGGCACGACCAGACCACCGAGGACGGCACGATCACGCTGGAGCACGCCGAGTGCCTGGCGGCCTGTGACTACGCGCCGGTGATGACCGTCAACTACGAGTTCTACGACCAGGTCAACCCGGACTCGGCGGAGGAGATCGTCGAGGCCCTGCGGCGCGGCGAGCGCCCGGCCCCGACTCGCGGCGGCCCGCTGTGTACGTTCGGCGAGTCCTCGTTCCAGCTCGCCGGCTTCGAGGACCCGCGTCCGGAGGGCGTCGCCGGGCAGGGGGTGGGGACCCCGTCCCTGGCCGGCGTGCTGCTCGCCGAGGCCGCCGGCTGGAAGGCGGAGGACGGTGTGGCCGGTGCCCCGCCGCTGACCCCGCTGCCCTCGAACGCGCCGCCCTCGGCTGCTTCGGCCCCGGCTGCGCCGGCGTCGAGCAGCCCCGCATCGTCGAGCGCCGCCGCCCCGGCGAGCCCGGCGCCCGCGCCGGGGACGCCCGGCGTCCCGCAGACGAAGGTGAACTGACCATGCCTGTCACCCCGGTCCTCACCCGGCGCTGGACGGCGCCCGAGTCGTGGACGCTGGCGACCTACGAGCGCCTCGACGGCTACCAGGGCCTGCGCCGGGCGCTGGCGCAGAGCCCGGACGACCTGATCAAGCTGGTCAAGGACTCCGGCCTGCGCGGCCGCGGCGGCGCGGGCTTCCCCACCGGCATGAAGTGGGGCTTCATCCCGCAGGGCGACGGCAAACCGCACTACCTCGTCATCAACGCCGACGAGGGCGAGCCGGGTACCTGCAAGGACGCCCCGCTGATGAAGGCCGACCCGCACTCGCTGATCGAGGGCATCGTGATCGCCGCCTACGCGGTGCGCGCGAACCGGGCCTTCATCTACCTGCGCGGCGAGCTCATCCACGCCGGCCGGCGGCTGCGCGCCGCCGTCGCCGAGGCGTACCGCGCCGGCTACCTGGGACGCGACATCCTCGGTAGCGGCTTCGACCTCGACCTGGTGGTGCACTCCGGCGCCGGCGCGTACATCTGCGGCGAGGAGACGGCGCTGCTGGACTCGCTGGAGGGCCGGCGCGGCCAGCCGCGGCTGCGCCCGCCGTTCCCGGCGACCCACGGCCTGTACGCATCCCCCACGGTCGTGAACAACGTCGAGACGATCGCCACCGTTCCCTTCATCGTGAACTACGGCGTCGACTGGTTCCGGTCGATGGGCCGCGAGCGCGCCCCGGGCCCGAAGATCTACAGCCTCTCCGGCCACGTGACCCACCCCGGCCAGTACGAGGCGCCGATGGGCACGACGCTGCGCGAGCTGCTCGACATGGCGGGCGGCGTCCTCGGCGGCCGCAAGCTCAAGGCGTGGACCCCGGGCGGCTCGTCGACGCCGCTGCTGACCGCCGACCACCTTGACGTCCCGCTGGACTTCGAGGGCGTACAGGAGGCCGGCTCGCTGCTCGGCACGGCCGCCCTCATGATCATGGACGACTCGGTCGACATGCTCAAGATCGTGCGGCGGCTGACCCAGTTCTACGCGCACGAGTCGTGCGGCAAGTGCACCCCGTGCCGGGAGGGCACCACCTGGATGGTGCAGATCCTGTCCCGGATGGAGCGCGGCCAGGGCGACCCCGACGACGTCGACACCCTCGTCGACGCCTGCGACAACATCTTCGGACGCGCCTTCTGCGCGCTCGCGGACGGCGCCACCTCGCCGATCGTCTCCGGGATCAAGTTCTTCCGGAACGAGTTCCTCCCGATCACCCCGGTGGGGCCGTCGGGTTCCACCACGTCGGTAGCCGGCTCGGCGAACGGCGCGGCCGCGGGTGGCGCGGCCGCGGGCACGCCGGGCGCCTACGCGGGAGCGCACTGAGATCATGACCGTCGCCCCAGAGAAGCCGGCCGCGCCGGCCGCCCCCAACCACGTCACGCTCACCGTGGACGGGCTCGAGGTGAGCGTGCCGAAGGGCACCCTCATCATCCGGGCCGCTGAGCTGTTGGGAATCGAGATCCCGCGGTTCTGCGACCACCCCCTGCTGGACCCGGTCGGCGCCTGCCGGCAGTGCATCGTCGAGGTCGAGGGCCAGCGCAAGCCGGTCGCGTCCTGCACGACCACGGTCGCCGCCGACATGGTCGTCAGGACCCAGGTCACCTCGCCGGTGGCGAAGAAGGCCCAGGCCGGGACGCTGGAGTTCCTGCTCCTCAACCACCCCCTCGACTGCCCGATCTGCGACAAGGGCGGCGAGTGCCCGCTGCAGAACCAGTCGATGGCCAACGGCGCGGCGACCTCCCGCTTCAAGGAGACGAAGCGGGCGTACCCGAAGCCGCTGGCGATCTCCAGCCAGATCCTGCTGGACCGGGAGCGTTGCGTGTTGTGCGCGCGCTGCACCCGGTTCTCCGCGCAGATCGCCGGGGATCCGTTCATCGAGCTGTTCGAGCGGGGCGCGGCCGAGCAGGTCGCCGTCAGCGACGGGCAGCCGTTCTCGTCCTACTTCTCCGGCAACACCGTGCAGATCTGCCCGGTCGGTGCGCTCACCAGCTCCGCCTACCGGTTCCGGGCCCGGCCGTTCGACCTGGTGTCGACGCCGACGTCCTGTGAGCACTGCGCCGCCGGCTGCTCGCTGCGCACCGACCACCGGCGCGGCAAGGTGATGCGTCGCCTCGCCGCCGAGGATCCGGCGGTCAACGAGGAGTGGAACTGCGACAAGGGCCGCTTCGCGTTCAACTACGCGCGGCAGTCCGACCGGCTCACCACGCCGCTGATCCGGGACGACAGCACCGGTGAGCTGGTCGAGGCGAGCTGGTCGGAGGCGCTGGAGTACGCCGCCCGCGGCCTGGCCGAGTGCCGGGACCGCAACGGCGTCGGCGTGCTCGCCGGCGGCCGGCTCACCCGCGAGGACGCCTACGCCTACGCCAAGTTCGCCCGGCTCGCCCTGGGCACCAACGACGTGGACTTCCGCGCCCGCCCGCACTCCGCCGAGGAGGAGGCCTTCCTCGGTAGCGCCGTCGCCGGTACCGGAATCGGGGTCACCTACGCCGATCTGGAGGCCGCGCCCGCCGTCCTGCTCGTCTCGTTCGAGCCGGAGGAGGAGTCGCCCATCGTCTTCCTGCGGCTGCGCAAGGCGGCGAGCAAGCACGGAACCGCCGTGCACGCGCTGGCGCCGCTGATCACCCGCGGGCTGCGCAAGATGGCCGGCACGCTGATCCCGGTCGTCCCCGGCGGCGAGGCCGCCACGCTGGACGAGCTGGCCACCGGCGCGTCGGCCACCACCGAGGCGCTGCGGGCACCCGGCGCGGTGATCCTGGTCGGCTCGCGGGCCGCCGAGTCGCCCGGCGCGCTGTCCGCGGCGCTGCGCCTCGCCGAGTCCACCGGCGCCGCGCTGGCCTGGGTGCCGCGCCGGGCCGGTGAGCGCGGCGCGGTCTCCGCCGGCCTGCTCCCGTCGCTGCTGCCGGGCGGCCGCCCGGTCGCGGACGTCGGCGCGCGGGCCGAGGTGGAGTCCTTCTGGGGCGCCCGCCTGCTGGGCGCGCCCGGCCGCGACACCGCCGGCATTCTGGCCGCCGCCGCGGCGGGCCGGCTTGACGCGGTCGTCGTCGCCGGTGTCGACGCCGAGGACCTGCCCGACCCCGCGGCCGCGCTGGCCGCGCTGGCCCGGGTGCCGTTCTGCGTCTCGCTGGAGATCCGCCGCTCGTCGATCGCGGAGGTCGCCGACGTCGTCCTCCCGGTCGCTCCGGTGGCGGAGAAGGCCGGCACGTTCGTCGACTGGGAGGGCCGCCTGCGTCCCTTCCAGCGTGCACTGGAGGGGACGCCGGCCCTGCCCGACCTGCGGGTGCTGCACCTGCTCGCCGCCGAGATGGGCATCGACCTGCGGGTTCCGGACGCGGGCGCCGCCGCGCGCGAGTTGAGTGAGCTCGGCCGCGCCGGTGACGAGACCGGGCGCGGCCCGGCTCCGGTCGAGCGGGTGCCCGAGCCGGTGACCGCCGGTCCGGGCGAGGCCCTGCTGGCGACCTGGCACCTCAACCTTGACGACGGCGCCCTGCAGGCCGGCGAGCCGTACCTGGCCGGTACCGCCCGTCCACCGCGGCTGCAGCTCTCGGCCGCGACCGCCGCCGAGATCGGCGCGGTCGAGGGGGAGCCGGTCACCGCCAGCACCTCCCGCGGCTCCGTCACCCTGCCGCTGGAGATCACCGCCATGCCGGACCGGGTCGTCTGGGTTCCGACGCACTCACCCGGGTCGCACGTCCGCCGCTCGCTGGCCGAGCACGCCGGCGTGCTGGTTCGGCTCAGTGCCGGCGGGCTGCTGCCGACCGAGACGGCGCCCGGCGGGGAAGTCGACACCTTCCCGACCGACGAGACCCGCGGCGCGGCGCTCGGCTCGCAGCTCGCGACCGCCCAGGACACCGCCGTGACCGTGGCCCACACCGGCCTCGGTGCCGCGGGCCGGGTCGACACCACCGGAGGCCGGGCATGACCGGGACCTCGACGCTCCTGCTCGCCGCGAACGTCGGCGACCCGGACATGTCCGTCCTCACCGACGACCCGTTCTGGCTCATCCTGATCAAGGCTGTCGCGGTCTTCGCGTTCCTGCTGGTGATGACGCTGTTCTCGATCGTCTTCGAGCGCAAGGTCGTCGCGAAGATGCAGCAGCGGGTCGGGCCGAACCGGCACGGCCCGCGCGGCTGGCTGCAGAGCCTCGCCGACGGCGTGAAGCTCATGCTCAAGGAAGACATCATCCCGACGCTGGCCGACAAGCCGATCTTCATCCTGGCTCCGGTCATCTCGGCGGTGCCGGCCATCCTGGCCTTCGCCTGCATCCCGTTCGGGCCGGAGGTGTCGATCTTCGGTGAACGCACGACGCTCCAGCTCGCCGACCTGCCGGTCAGCGTGCTGTACCTGCTGGCGGCGGCGTCGCTGGGCGTGTACGGACTGATCCTCGCCGGCTGGTCCAGCGGCTCGACCTACCCGCTGCTGGGCTCGCTGCGCTCGGCCGCGCAGATCATCTCCTACGAGGTCGCGATGGGCCTGGCCTTCGTCGCGGTCTTCATCTACGCGGGAACACTGTCGACCGCGGGCATCGTGCAGAGCCAGCACGACTGGTGGTACATCGCGCTGCTGCCGTCGTTCATCCTCTACTGCATCGCGATGGTCGGTGAGACGAACCGGACGCCGTTCGACCTCCCCGAGGCCGAGGGCGAGCTGGTCGGCGGGTTCCACACCGAGTACAGCTCGATCAAGTTCGCGTTCTTCTTCCTCGCCGAGTACATCAACATGGTCACCGTCTCGGCGATCGCGACCACACTGTTCCTCGGAGGCTGGCAGCCGCCGCCGATCCCGGGCCTGTCCGGGCTGGACCACGGCTGGTACCCGCTGATCTGGTTCGTCATCAAGCTGCTGCTGTTCATCTTCGTGTTCATCTGGCTGCGGGGCACGCTGCCGCGGCTGCGCTACGACCAGTTCATGGCCTTCGGCTGGAAGGTCCTGATCCCGGTCGGCCTGGTGTGGGTGCTCGCGGTCGCGACCTTCCGCGCCTACCAGGAGCACGTGAGCGACCGGACGCCGTGGCTGATCGGCTTCGGGGTCGTGGTGGGCGTCCTGCTCGTGGTCGCGATCATCGACCCGGGCGCGGCGAGGGCCCAGCGTGAGCAGGAGGAGGCCGAGCGGGAACGCGCCGAATCGGCCCCGAGCCTGGACAGGATTCCCTGGCCGCCGCCGTCCGACGGCGCGACGAGGGCACTGGCCGGCCGCACTGCGGCTGGCAGCACTGCAGCCGGCAGCGGCGCGGCCGGCTCCGCCGGCGGCGACAAGGGAAACACCACCGTCATCCCCGCGGGCTCCGGCCCGCGACAGGAGAGCTGAACCATGGGGATCCTCGACCCCTACAAGGGTTTCGGCGTCACCTTCTCGACGATGTTCAAGAAGCCGACGACCGAGCAGTACCCGGAGCAGAAGAAGGAGACGGCACCCCGCTTCCACGGCCGTCACCAGCTCAACCGGCATCCGGACGGGCTGGAGAAGTGCGTCGGCTGCGAGCTGTGCGCGTGGGCCTGCCCGGCCGACGCGATCTACGTCGAGGGCGCGGACAACACCGACGAGGAGCGTTTCTCGCCGGGTGAGCGGTACGGCCGCGTCTACCAGATCAACTACCTGCGCTGCATCCTGTGCGGGCTGTGCATCGAGGCGTGCCCCACCCGGGCGCTGACGATGTCGAACGACTACGAGCTGGCCGACGACAGCCGCAACGACCTGATCTTCACCAAGGAGCAGCTGCTCGCCCCGCTTCGGGCCGGGATGGAGTCCCCGCCGCACCCGATGCGCCTCGGCGAGAGCGAGACCGACTACTACACCCGCGATCCCGACGCCCCGCTGCCCTGGCAGGTCGGCGGCTCGCCGGCCGGCGAGGCTGACGAGGCCGGCGAGGCCGAAAGGGCGGCGAACAAGGTGCCCGCCCACGGCGCGGGTTCGGAGCGGCCCCGATGAATCCGCAGATTCTCGCCCAGGCGGCGGAGATCAGCAGCACGTCGAACGGCGAGGCCTGGACGTTCTGGCTGCTCGCGCCGGTGGCGCTGCTGGCGGCGCTCGGCATGGTCCTGATGCGCAGCGCGGTGCACTCCGCCCTGCTGCTCGTGGTGAACCTGTTCTGCGTCGCGGTGTTCTACCTGATCCAGGACGCGCCCTTCCTGGGCTTCGTCCAGATCATCGTCTACACCGGCGCGATCATGGTGTTGTTCCTGTTCGTGCTGATGCTGGTCGGAGTCGATTCGTCCGACTCGCTGGTCGAGACCCTGCGCGGCCAGCGGATCGCCGCGGTGATCCTCGGGCTCGGCTTCGCCGGCCTGCTGGTGTTCCCGATCGGTCGCGCGATCGACGGCGGCAAGGCGGCGGGCCTGGAGGCGGCGAACACCGGCGGCAACGTCCACGCGATCGGACGTCTGCTGTTCACCCAGTACGTCTTCGTCTTCGAAGCGATCTCGGTGCTGCTCGTGGTCGCGGCGATCGGGACGATGGTCCTCGGTCACCGCGAGCACACCGGTGAGAAGGCCACGCAGAAGGAACGGATGCGCGCTCGCTTCGCCGAGGGCGGCACCGTCACCCCGCGGCCCGGGCCGAAGGTCTTCGCGACCAACCCCGGCCCGGAGCAGCCCGAGCTCGTCGGCCCGGACCTCGGCGGGCCCGGTGCGGGCCCGTCCGGCCCGGCCGGCGCGGGCGGTCCGGACGACGGCGGTGCCGGTGGTCCGGGCGGTCCTGGGACAGGCGGTCCCGGTGCGGGCGGTGCTGGTGGTCCGGGTACGGACGGCCCGGGCGGCGGTGGGCCCGACGGCGGGCCGAGCGCGAACGGGACGAGTGAGGACTCCGACGACGAGACCGTCGTCGGCGGGTCGGCGCCGGTGGGCGCGGGCAGGGGGAGCGGTCGGTGAACCCGGCGAACTATCTGATCCTGTCGGGGTTGCTGTTCACCATCGGCGCGACCGGGGTTCTGGTCCGGCGCAACGCGATCGTCGTGTTCATGTCGATCGAGCTGATGCTCAACGCGGTGAACCTGACCCTGGTGACGTTCTCCCGCATCCACGGGACGCTGGAGGGCCAGATCATGGCGTTCTTCGTCATGGTCGTGGCCGCCGCCGAGGTGGTCGTCGGCCTGGCGATCATTCTGGCGATCTTCCGGACGCGCAGATCCGCGTCGGTCGACGACGTGAACCTCCTGAAGTACTGACCTCTCGACGTACTCGGGCATCCCGAGGCTTGTCTCCCGGCCGCCCTGACGCGGCCGCGACCGGGACCTCCGGTCACGGAAGAACGGACGACACTGCAGTGACGCTTTGCGCAACAGGGGCGGCGCAGCCCGGACCACCTCCGGTGGCCCTGGCGCTGGCGCACGTACCCGGAACCGGACCGCGATGAGCGCCGGAGGGGCCGCCATCCTCGCGGCCGACGAGCACGGTGGCGCGGCCGTGCACTACGCCGCCGCGTCCGGGGCGTTCTCGCTGACCTGGCTGCTCATCGCGCTTCCGCTGGCCGGGGCGGCCGTTCTCCTGCTCGGCGGGCGGCGTACCGACCGGTGGGGCCACCTGCTCGGCACGCTGACCGCGGCCGCATCCTTCGTCGTCGGCCTGGTCCTGTTCTTCGGGCTGCTCGACCGCTCCGGTGACGACCGGGCCGTCTCCCAGCACCTCTACAGCTGGATCCCGGTCAACGGCTTCCAGGTGGACGTCGGCCTGCTGTTCGACCAGCTCTCCGCGGTCTTCGTGCTGCTGATCACCGGTGTGGGCACGCTGATCCACATCTACTCGATCGGCTACATGTCGCACGACCCGGGCCGGCGGCGCTTCTTCGCCTACATGAACCTGTTCCTGGCGTCGATGCTGCTGCTGGTGCTGGGCAACAACTTCCTGGTGCTCTACGGCGGCTGGGAGCTGGTCGGCCTCTCGTCCTTCCTGCTCATCAAGTTCTGGGAGTACAAGCCGGCCGCGGCCACCGCCGCGAACAAGGCCTTCTACATGAACCGGGTCGGCGACGTCGGTCTCGCGCTCGCGATCATGTTCATGTTCGCCACCGTCGGCAGCACGAACTACGACTCGGTGTTCGGTGCCGCCGCCGCGGACGTCATCGGCTACGGCACCATCACCGCGATGGCGCTCCTGCTCCTGCTCGGCGCCTGCGGCAAGTCCGGTCAGTTCCCGCTGCAGGCCTGGCTCCCGGACGCCATGGAGGGCCCGACCCCGATCTCGGCGCTCATCCACGCCGCGACCATGGTCACCGCCGGTGTGTACCTGATCGTCCGGGCTGCCCCGATCTTTGACCAGACGCAGGCCGCGCGGACCGTCGTCCTGATCATCGGCGCGGTCACGATCCTCATCGGATGCGTCATCGGCTGCGCCTACGACGACATCAAGAAGGTCCTGGCCTACTCGACGGTCAGCCAGATCGGCTACATGTTCCTCGCCGTCGGGCTCGGCCCGGCCGGGTACGCGCTGGGCATCATGCACCTGCTCGCGCACGGCTTCTTCAAGGCCGGCCTGTTCCTCGGCTCCGGCTCGGTCATCCACGGGATGGACGGCGAGCAGGACATGCGCAGGTACGGCGGGCTGTGGCGGCACATGCCGATCACCTGGGTCACCTTCGGCCTCGGCTACCTGGCGATCATCGGTTTCCCGGGCCTGTCCGGGTTCTTCACCAAGGACCGCATCATCGAGACGGCGCTGGCCAAGGGTGGCACCAGCGGCTACATCTACGGTGGCGTGGCGCTGCTCGGCGCCGGGATCACCGCCTTCTACATGACCCGGCTGTTCCTGATGACCTTCCACGGCAAGGCGCGCTGGGAGCACGACGGGCCGGAGACCAAGCACCCGCACGAGTCGCCGGCGACGATGACCAGCCCGATGATGCTGCTGGCCGTCGGCTCGGTCTTCGCCGGTGGGCTGTTCGTCCTCGGCAGCTCGATGCAGAACTGGCTCGCCCCGGTGGTCGGCGAGCACGGTGAGGCGCACCACGACATCTCGCCCGCGGTCGTCACCGCGCTGGTGCTGGTCGTCTCCGCCGGCGGGTTCGCCGGTGCCTACCTGCGTTACCAGCTCCGCCCGGTCGAGGCCGTCGCCCGGCCGGACGCCGAGGTCAGCGTGGTGACCGTCGCCGCGCGCCGCGACCTCTACGCGAACACCTTCAACGAGGTCGTCGCCATGCGGCCGGGGCAGTACCTGACCCGCTTCCTGGTCTGGGCGGACAACGTCGGCATCGACGGCTTCGTGCGCGGGAGCGCCGCCGCCGTGGGCGGGCTGTCCGGCCGGCTGCGACGCACCCAGACCGGCTTCGTCCGGTCCTACGCACTGTCGATGTTGGGAGGTACCGTCCTCGTGGTCGGTGCTCTGCTGCTCACCAGGGCCGGCTGACGTGAGCACAGCCCCCTGGCTGACGATCATGCTGATCGTCCCCGCGGTCGGTTCGCTGGTCGTCGCGTCGCTGCCGCGCCGGCACGGCACGCTCGCCAAGCAACTCGCGCTCGTGGTCTCGCTGGCAGTCCTGGTGCTCGCGGTGCTGGCCACCGCCGCCTACGATCCGGACAAGGCCGGCTTCCAGTTCGGCCAGTCCTATGACTGGATCAAGGAGTTCGGCGTCTCCTACTCGGTGGGCGCCGACGGCATCTCGCTGGTGCTGATGCTGCTCGCCGCGCTGCTCGTCCCGGTGGTCGTGCTGTCCTCCTGGGACGAGGCGGAAGAGGGGCGGCGTTCCGTCCCCGCGTTCTTCGCGCTGCTGCTGGCGCTGGAGACGGGCATGGTCGGGGTGTTCGCCGCCACCGACGTGTTCCTCTTCTATGTCTTCTTCGAGGCCATGCTCATTCCGATGTACTTCCTCATCGGGAGCTACGGGCCGGTCGAGGAGAAGGCACAGCGCTCCTACGCGGCAGTGAAGTTCCTGCTCTACAGCCTGTTCGGCGGGCTGCTGATGCTCGCCGCGGTGATCGGCCTGTACGTGGTCTCCGCCGACCAGCTCGGCACGGGCACGTTCGACTTCGCCACCCTGCGCCAGCTGGAGATCACCCCGGGCGTGCAGAAGCTGCTCTTCCTCGGCTTCTTCATCGCCTTCGCCATCAAGGCGCCGCTGTTTCCCTTCCACACCTGGCTGCCCGACGCCGGCGCGCAGTCGCCGACCGGCGGCGCCGTCCTGCTCGTCGGGGTGCTGGACAAGGTCGGCACCTTCGGCCTGATCCGGTACTGCATCCCGCTGTTCCCGGACGCCGCCGAGTACTTCGCGCCGATGGTGCTGGCCCTGGCGGTGATCGGCATCTTCTACGGCGCCCTGCTGGCCATCGGCCAGCGGGACATGAAACGGCTGGTCGCCTACACCTCGCTGGCCCACTTCGGGTTCATAGCGCTGGGGACCTTCGCCTTCACCTCGCAGGCCGGCACGGGCGCCGTGCTCTACATGGTCAACCACGGCCTGTCGACGGGGCTGCTGTTCGTGGTGGTCGGCTTCCTGGTGGCCCGCCGGGGCAGCCGGGACGTCAGCGCCTACGGCGGCATGGCCCAGGTGACGCCGATCCTCGCCGGGGTCTTCCTGATCGCCGGACTGTCCTCGCTGGCCCTGCCGGGTACGAACAGCTTCGTCAGCGAGTTCCTGGTGCTGGTCGGAGTGTTCACCGAGTACCGAGCACTGGCGATCGTGGCGACCTGCGGGATCGTGCTCGCCGCGATCTACATCCTGTACCTGTACCAGCGCACGATGACCGGTCCGGTCAAGGACGAGAAGATGCGTCTCGTCAAGGACCTCAGCGTGCGGGAGCGGGTGGTGGTCGCGCCGATGGTCGCGCTGATCATCGGGCTCGGGGTGTACCCCAAGCCGCTGCTCGACATCATCACGCCCACGGTGACCGCCACGTTCGCGGACATCGGGAAGTCTGACCCGGCGCCGACGGCCCCGGTGGCCGCGCCGGAATCCGGAGGCCGTTCGTGAGCGCCGCAACGACTGTGCTGGCGCAGGGCGCCGCGCAGAAGATCACACCGCCGTCGATCGAGTACTCGTCCCTCAGCCCGATGCTCATCCTGTTCGGCGTCGCGCTGGCCGGGGTCCTCGTCGACGCCTTCGCACCGCCGAAGGCCCGGCGGGTGCTCCAGCCGCTGCTGGCCGGGGCGGGGTTCATCGGCGCGTTCGTCGCGGTGGTGCTTCTGCACGCCCACCGCCAGGTGCTCGCCGCCGGCGCGGTGGCCATCGACGGGCCGACGCTGTTCCTGCAGGGCACCATCCTGGTGTTCGCGCTGCTGGCGGTGCTGCTGGTCGCCGAGCGCCGGCTGGACTCCTCCGGCGGCGCGCTCGTCGCCTCCGCCGCGATCGTCCCCGGCTCGCGCGGCTCCACCGCGCAGCGCACCTCGCCGGACGTGCAGACCGAGGCGTATCCGCTGATGGTCTTCTCGGTCAGCGGCATGCTGCTCTTCGTCGCCTCGAACAACCTGCTGGTCATGTTCGTGGCGCTGGAGATCCTCTCGCTGCCGCTGTACCTGCTGTGCGGGCTGGCGCGGCGCCGGCGGCTGCTGTCGCAGGAAGCCGCGATGAAGTACTTCCTGCTCGGGGCGTTCTCGTCGGCCTTCTTCCTTTATGGGGTCGCATTCGCCTACGGCTACGCCGGCAGCGTCGAGCTCGGCCGGATCGCCGACGCGGTGGGCACGGTCGGCCAGAACGACACGTACCTCTACCTGTCGCTCGCGCTGCTCGGCGTCGGCCTGTTCTTCAAGATCGGTGCCGCCCCGTTCCACTCCTGGACGCCGGACGTCTACCAGGGCGCCCCGACACCGATCACCGCCTTCATGGCGGCGGGGACGAAGGTCGCCGCCTTCGGGGCGCTGCTGCGGGTCTTCTACGTGGCCTTCGGCGGCATGCGGTGGGACTGGCGGCCGGTGATCTGGGCTGTGGCCATTCTCACCATGGTCGTCGGCGCGGTGCTCGCGCTCACGCAGCGTGACATCAAGCGGATGCTCGCCTACTCTGCGGTCGCGCACGCCGGCTTCCTGCTCGTCGGGATGGCCGGCTCGAACGTCGACGGCCTGCGCGGCGCCATGTTCTACCTGGTGACCTACGGCTTCACCACGATCGCGGCGTTCGCGGTGGTCTCCCTGGTCCGCACCGGCGACGGCGAGGCCAGCGACCTCTCCCAGTGGCAGGGCCTGGGCCGGACGTCGCCGCTGCTGGCAGGCACGTTCGCCTTCCTACTGCTCGCGCTCGCCGGCATCCCGCTGACCAGCGGGTTCACCGGGAAGTTCGCGGTCTTCCAGGCGGCGATCGCCGGTGACGCGACCCCGCTGGTGGTCGTGGCCCTGGTGTGCAGCGCGATCGCGGCGTTCTTCTACGTCCGGGTCATCGTGCTGATGTTCTTCTCCGAGCCGCTCGCCGACGGGCCGGTCGTCGTCACCCGGCCGACTCTTACCTTCGCTACGGTGGGTATAGGTGCACTCATGACCCTGCTGTTGGGCGTGGCGCCGCAGCCGCTTCTCGACCTGGCGACCACCGCGGCGACCTCCGGCTTCGTACGCTGATGGCGGTATGAGCGCTATCGGGCTGGAAGTGATGGGGATCAGGGCCGACCCTGATCTCGAGAAGTCGATGCGGGTCGGGCTCGCCGCGGTCGAGGAGATGCTGCGCGGATCCGTCCGCAGCGAGTTCTCCTTCGTGACCGAGGCGTCCCGGCACCTCGTCGACGCGGGCGGCAAGCGGTTCCGACCCATGGTCGTACTGCTTGCCGCCCAGTTCGCCGATCCGGACGCGGTCGGTGTCGTGCCGGCGGCCGTGGCGATCGAGCTGACCCATCTGTCGACGCTTTACCACGACGACGTGATGGACGAGGCCCCGCTGCGCCGCGGTGCCGCGTCCGCGAACGCCCGGTGGACGAACACGGTCGCGATCCTCACCGGCGACTTCCTGTTCGCACGCGCGTCCGAGATCACGGCCGACCTGGGGCCGGAGGCGACCCGCATCCTGGCGCGCACGATCGCGACCCTCTGTGAGGGCCAGATCCGCGAGACCGTCGGGGTCGGGCCGGGGCAGGACCCGATCGAGCACTACCTGCGGGTCATCACGGAGAAGACGGCTTCGCTGATCGCCACGTCCGCCCGCCTGGGCGCCATGCTCGCCGGCGCCGACCCGGTCACGACCGACGTCCTGGCCGCGTTCGGGGAGCGCTTCGGGGTGGCCTTCCAGCTCTCCGACGACCTCATCGACGTGGCGTCGCCGAGCGAGGACTCCGGCAAGACACCCGGGACGGACCTGCGCGAGGGCATCCCGACGCTGCCGGTGCTCTACGCCCTGCAGGGCGAGGACGCGGCGGCCCGCCGGCTGCGCGACCTGCTCGGGGTGAACCCGCGCACGGAGGCCGGGGTCACCGAGTCCGGGGTCGTCGAGGCGTTGGAGCTGCTGCGCGAGCATCCCGCGATGGACCGGGCCCGCGCCGAGCTCATCCGCTGGTCGAGCGAGGCCCGCGAGTGCCTGGCGCCGCTGCCCGACGGCTCGGCCAAGACCGCGCTGGAGTCGCTGGCCGACTTCGTCATCGACCGCACGAGCTAGGACCGGGCTCGGCCCCGTGCCGGCCACCGCGCTGTGCGGGGTGGCCGGCACGGGGTCCCCGCAGCCGGGAGGGGTCTGCCCGTGCCCTCCCGGCGGGAGCCCGACTAGGAGCCGGCGCCGGTACTCGAGGACGCCGTCGGCGCGGGCGTCGCAGAGGAGCCCGCCGGGGCGCTGGACGACGTCGACGTGCTCTGGCTCTGGGCGGGGAAGAGCAGATCCCAGATCGGGGTGACCTCGACCGGCGTCGGGTTGAACGGGAGCGAGCCCTCGCGCGACGGCGCGGGCGCCGGAGTGCTCGAGCTCGACGTGGTCGGCCGGGTCGTTGTCGGAGCCGACGACGGCGAGGTGCCGTGCGTGGGCGAGGTCGTCGCTCCCGGCTGGGTGGGTGTCGTGGTGCCGGGGGCGGTGCTCCCGGGAGTGGTGGTGCCTGGCGTGGTGGCCCCCGGCGTCGTCGTGCCCGGGTTTGTCGTGCCCGGCGTGGTGCTGCCCGGCGTGGTCGTGCCGCCGGCGGCCGGGGACGGCGTCGCCGTGGACCGCGGGGTCAGCGGGACGAACGGGATCTCGTAGCCGGACAGGCCCTGCTGCTGCGTGCCGGACCCGCTGTACGCCGGTGCGGACGGGCCGCTCGGTGAGCTCCGGTACCCGCTGTCGCTCTGGTCGGTCGTGCCGGAGCCGCCCGTCGTGGCCGGCGCCGCCGTCGGGTAGGTGGGCAGCGGGGCGCGCCCGTCGCGGGAGGCCTGGGTGTCGTCCGAGCCGAACGCGGCCGGCCGGGCGCCGGCGACCTGCACGAGCGGGGTGGCGCCCGTGGTGGGCCCGGCCGCGGTGACCGGCTGGTCGCCGCTGAGCGCGACACCGGTCACGATCGCGGAGAGGCCGGCGAGGGACGCGGTACCGGCGACCACCATGCGCGTCCGGCTCGGCCCGCGACGCGGCGCGGGTGCGCGGTGCGCGCCGCGGCCGGTGGTCGAACCGGTGGGCCGCGCCGCCGCGCGCGAAGCCGTTGTTGAGCGGGTGCCGTCGGCGCGGGTGCCCTCGGCGCGGGCGCCGGAGCGGGGAGCCGTGTCGAGCCGCAGGGATCCGGCCGGGCGGGCCGGTTCGAACAGCGAGAACCGGGATGCGCCGGGCCCGCCCGCGGCCCCCGCCTCGTCGCCGACCCGCTGCGGGTCGAGCTCCCCGGGCTGGCGGACGCCGAGGTCGGCGGTGTCGTCGAGGCGGTCACCGGGCCGCCCACGGCCCGCGGACCGCGCTGCCCGCCGCGCGGAGCGGCCGTAGGCGTCGGCCTGGCCGGGCTGCGGGTCGTCGCCGAACAGCTCGCGGCGCTGGGAGGTGCTCATCGAGATCGGGCCGGTGACGGTATCCAGCTCGCCGGGGGGCCGTGTCGCGGGGCGGGGCGGCAGCGAGGCCGTGGCCGCGGACGGGTTGCTGCTCCACTCGCTGGTGACCCAGCCGGATCGCGGCGGGCCGCCCGGCGGGTAGGGAGTCCGCGCGCGGGAGGTGAGCGCCTGGGCGGGCCGGGGGGTCTGGTCGTCGATCGGCTGGCCCTGGCCGGAGGCCGGGCCGGGGACCGGGGTGCGGTTCCGGCGATCGGTCGCGGTGGAGCCCGCGCGGGAGTGCCGGCCGGCCGAGTGGCTACCCACGGTGGCCGCCAACGCCCTGCGGAACCTGGTGCCGGGCGCGGCCCGACCCCGACGGCGAGCCCCGGTGACGGACTCGGTGACCTCGCGCTGCGTTACCCCGCACTGCGCCTCCGCCTGCTTCGGTGTTGTGAGCCCCCCCGGGCCACACGGCACCCCCACCGGCGCACACGATACCGCATGCTGATCAGAAAGCGGCAAGTGCTGCGTTAGCGTCTGTAACAGGGCAATAGGTGCAGATAGCACGATGGTGGTGGGCCCTGCGGTCGCGGTCCGAAACGGCGAGGGGCCGGGGTGGCAGTCGTGCCCACCCCGGCCCCTCGCACTGAGGTCAGCCCGCCGTCAGTCGATCGTCCAGGTCTCGCCGCCGGAGATGAGGGCCATCAGGTCCCCCGTCCCCTGCCGCTCCCGGGTCTGCTCGACCTGCGCGTTGAGCGCCTCGTCGTAGGTCGGGATGTCGACGTTGCGGAACACGCCGATCGGGGTGACGCCGTGGTCATCCCCGGTCAGCCGGGACAGCGCGAACGCCTGGCTCGGGTCCGTGTTCGCCGCGTCGTGCACGAGGACGCCCTCGTCGGTCGCCGCGCAGACCTCGAGGCCGCCGGACGCCGCGCGCCGGATGCCCTTGTCCCGCTCGGCGCCGAAGACCAGCGGCTCACCGTCGATCAGCTTCAGCGTGGCGTCGTCCCGGGTGCCACGGTCCTTCAGCGCCTCGAACGCGCCGTCGTTGAAGATGTTGCAGTTCTGGAAGATCTCCACGAACGCGGTGCCCGGGTGCTCCGCCGCCGCGCGCAGCACCGACGTCAGGTGGGCTCGGTCCGAGTCGATCGACCGGGCGACGAACGTCGCCTCCGCGCCCAGCGCCAGCGACGCCGGGTTGTACGGGCGGTCGAGCGAGCCGAACGGCGTCGACTTGGTGATCTTGCCGACCTCGGACGTCGGGGAGTACTGGCCCTTGGTCAGCCCGTAGATCCGGTTGTTGAACATCAGGATCTTGATGTTCACGTTGCGGCGCATCGCGTGCAGCAGGTGGTTCCCGCCGATCGAGAGCGCGTCGCCGTCACCGGTGACCACCCAGACCGACAGGTCCGGGCGGGACGTCGCCAGGCCCGTCGCGATCGCCGGCGCCCGCCCGTGGATGGAGTGCATCCCGTAGGTCTGCAGGTAGTACGGGAAGCGTGAGGAGCACCCGATGCCCGAGATGAAGGCGATGTTCTCCCGGGCGATCCCCAGCTCGGGCAGGAAGCCCTGGACGGTGGCCAGGATGGCGTAGTCGCCGCATCCCGGGCACCACCGGACCTCCTGGTCGGAGGTGAAGTCCTTACGGGTCAGCTGGCTCGGCGTGGCGGGTACCAGGTCCAGGAGCCGGTTGGTAATCCCGCTGCCGTTCGTTGTGACGGTCACTGGTTGATCACGTCCTCCAAGACGCCCGCGAGCTCCGCGGCCTTGAACGGCAGTCCACGGACCTGGTTGTAGCCGATCGCGTCCACCAGGAACTGCGACCTGATCAGCGTGCGGAGCTGGCCGAGGTTCATCTCGGGGATCAGCACCTTGTCGTAGGAGCGCAGCACCTCGGCGGTGTTCGCCGGGAACGGGTTGAGGTGGCGCAGGTGCGCCTGGGCCACGTGCAGCCCCTTGGCCCGGACCCGCCGGCAGCCGGCGGCGATGGGGCCGAAGGTCGAACCCCAGCCGAGGACCAGCACGCTCGCCATGCCGGACGGGTCGTCGACCTCGAGCGGGGCGATGTCCCGGGCGATGCCGTCGATCTTGGCCTGGCGCAGGCGGACCATGCGGTCGTGGTTCGCCGGGTCGTAGGAGATGTTGCCCGAGCCGTCGGCCTTCTCCAGACCGCCGATGCGGTGCTCCAGACCCGGGGTGCCGGGGACCGCCCACGGGCGGGCCAGCGTCTCGGGGTCGCGCTGGTAGGGCCAGAACTCCGGACCCTTGGGCCCGTCGTGGTTCGGCTCGGTCGTGAAGGTCACCGTGAGGTCGGGCAGCTCCTCGCGGGTCGGCAGCAGCCACGGCTCGGAGCCGTTGGCCAGGTAGCCGTCCGAGAGCAGGAAGACCGGCGTCCGGTACTTCGTCGCGATCCGGGCGGCCTCGACGGCGGCGTCGAAGCAGTCGCCGGGCGAGCGCGGCGCCACGATCGGCACGGGGGCCTCACCGTTGCGGCCGAACATCGCCTGCAGCAGGTCGGCCTGCTCGGTCTTGGTCGGCAGGCCGGTGGACGGGCCGCCGCGCTGGATGTCCACGATCAGCAGCGGCAGCTCGAGGCTGACCGCCAGGCCGATCGTCTCGCTCTTGAGCGCGACACCCGGGCCCGACGTGGTCGTCACGCCCAGCGAGCCGCCGAACGAGGCGCCGAGGGCGGCACCGACACCGGCGATCTCGTCCTCGGCCTGGAACGTCCGGATGCCGAACTGCTTGTGCTTGCTCAGCTCGTGCAGGATGTCCGAGGCCGGGGTGATCGGGTAGGTGCCGAGGAACAGCGGCAGCTTCGTCAGCTCGCCGGCCGCGATCAGCCCGTAGGACAGCGCGATGTTCCCGGTGATCCGCCGGTAGGTGCCCTGCCGCATGCGCGCCGGGGCGACCTCGTAGGTGACCGAGAACGACTCGGTGGTCTCGCCGTAGTTGAAGCCGGCCCGGAACGCGGCGATGTTGGCCGCCGCGATCTCCGGCCGCTTGGCGAACTTCTTCTTGAGGAAGCCCTCGGTGCCGCCGGTCGGCCGGTGGTACAGCCAGCTCATCAGGCCGAGCGCGAACATGTTCTTCGCCCGCTCGGCTTCCTTCTTGTTCACCGTCCCCGCGACGCCCTCGGCGGCGTTGACCGCGTTGATCGTCATGGACGTCAGCGGGACGCGGTGGACGGTGTAGTTGTCCAGAGTCCCGTCGGCCAGCGGGTCGGTCGCGTAGCCGGCCTTCTTCAGGTTGCCGCCGGTGAACGCGTCGGTGTTGACGATCAGGTCGGCGCCGGGCGGCAGATCCTTCAGGTTCGCCTTCAGCGCGGCCGGGTTCATCGCCACCAGGACGTCCGGGGCGTCGCCCGGGGTGAGAATATCGTGATCGGAGAAATGTAGCTGGAAGCCAGAAACTCCGGCCGGGGTGCCGGCTGGCGCCCGGATTTCCGCGGGAAAGTCCGGAAGCGTGGACAGATCGTTGCCGAATGCCGCTGTCTCGCTTGTGAACTGTTCTCCGGTGAGCTGCATACCGTCGCCTGAGTCGCCCGCGAAGCGCACGACGACCCGGTCGAGCCGGCGGGTCTCCCTCTCCCTGACCTGCTCAGACACCTTCAGTAACCTCCTCAGGTACCACCCCAGCGTACCGGGCGGCTCAATGCACCACGGGGATCGTGACGCCTGACCGACTCCGGGAAGGCCGGTGGGACGCCGTTCGGGACCGGATTATCCCCGTCACCCACCCTGCCTGGTGGTGTGCGGCTGGTTGCGGTATGCGTTTTCTGCTAACGGACGTGAGTGCGGCTCGGCGGGCGGGACCGTCCCCGCCGTGGGGCCCTCCGAGGCCGTCCCCACCGGGGCGAACCGTCGGCTCCGGCGGGTGGGAGGAGACGGCCGGACACCGGCGGGCGGGCCGCGCGGAGAAGGCCGCCGGTTCCCCCTTCGGGCCGCGGACGTGCTGTGTCACCTGCTCGCGGGAGCCCCGACGGGTGTCCGTAGGCGGACACCCCGGCCGGTGCCGCGACCCGCGCCCGAATCCCCCAGCCGGTGGGGCGCCCCCCGGGGCGCGACTGTGCGCGGCGGTCACCCGTGCCGCGCGCGGGCGACGTCCATACCGTTCGGGGCGCCTATGTACAGCGCGGGCCGTATTCAGGTGACCTCCGCCCAGAGATCGGCATGCCGGTGTTGTCGTGGAAACGAGTACACCGGCATCGTGGTGGTATCGCGGCGATCACCCCCGCCGTGCGGCCGACGTCCACACATGAGTGTGTTCCCGGCCCCGGTCGGATGAGGATGGCGCCCCGATGTGAACACTATCGATTAGGTGGACCAGCGGTGCGCGGGGCGTCCCGCGATTTCGTATGGCGCGATAGGCGCCGCGCCTGGACGACCTCCCGATGACACCGACCGGGCACGGATCGACGCGGACGTCTCTCAGCATCACCGATCGGTCACCGGGAGATGAACGGTGTGTTCCGGCGGAGTTCCGGATGTGTGGCCGTGGCCGTTCATTGCGCGGCCGGGTGGTCCGGTCGTGAGCTCCGGCGGAGTCGATGGCCCCCGGTGAACCCGGCCATGGCCGGGTATCCGTCGCCTGTGCGCACCTCGGACGATTGGATCGGTGCATGAGGTCACTCCGGCGGGGCACGAGTGGCGGAGACGGGGGAGCCGACCGCGGCGGGCCGCTCCGGGAGCGCAAGCGCGGGAGGACGGCCATGTGGCGGGAATAACGGCGGGCATGGCTGCGGGCCCGGGCCTCACCGTGGCCGTCATCGGCGTCGGCCGCGCCGGCTCGGCGCTCGGCGCCGCGCTCGCCGCCGCCGGCCACGAGGTTCGCGCCTACTACGTGCGCTCGCCCGCCGGCCGGGAACGGGCCGCCGCGCGCTTCCCGGCGGCCACGGCGTGCGCCACGCCCGAGCAGGCCGCGGCCGCCGCAGAGGTGATCCTGCTCGGCGTGCCCGACGACCTGATCGAGACCGTCGCCGCACAGGCCGCCCCCGGCCTGGCCCGCACCGGTCCGGCGCGGTCCGGCCCGGCCGGCACCGACGCGGCCCGCTCGCCGTCCCCGCTCGTCGCGCACCTGAGCGGACGGCACGGGATCGCCCCGCTCGCGCCGGCCCGCGCCGCCGGGGCGCACCCGGCCGCCATCCACCCGATCATGACGCTCACCGGGACGCCGGCCGACGTCGACCGCCTCGCCGGTGCCACCTTCGGCGTGACGACGGCCCCCGGGGACGAGCCGGCGGCCGCGCTCGTGCGCCGCCTGGTCGCCGACGTGGGCGGGCGCGTGGCGGTCGTCGCCGAGGAGCAGCGGGCGCTCTACCACGCCTCCCTGGTCCTGGGCGGCAACTTCCTGGCGACCCTCGTGACGGCCGCCGGACGGCTGATCGCCGAGGCGGGCGTCCCCGACCCGGCCGGCGCGCTCGGCCCGCTGCTGCGCGTGTCGCTGGAGAACGCGCTGGACGCCGGCGAGGCCGCGATGACCGGCCCGGTCCGGCGCGGGGACGTCGGCACCGTCACAGCGCAGTTGGACAGGCTGGAACGGCGCGACCGCCACCTCGCCGACGCCTACGCCGCGCTCGCCGTCCTCACCGCGGACCGGCTCGAGCAGGCCGGCCTGCTCGAGCCGGCCGCCGCCGCCGCCGTGCGCGCCGGTGCGACGGACGGCCGCGGGTGGGCGTGACCGCTGCCGGGAACAGGGAGCGTCGGCTCCTTCGTTGAAGCGAGTGCGACAGGTCGACAGGACGGATACGCGACAGCCATGCTTCATCGCAGTCTCAACGGGCTGAAGACGGCGCTTCTCCTCGGCGTTCTCTCGGCCGCGATCGTGTGGATCGGGTCGCTCTTCGGCACGAGCGGCCTCGTCATCGCCGTCGTTCTCGCGCTCGCGATGAACGGATTCTCCTACTTCTACTCGGATCGGATCGCCCTGCGAGCGATGCGGGCGTATCCGGTGAGCCAGGTTCAGCAGCCCCGGCTCTACGCGATCGTCCAGGAGCTCGCCACCCGGGCGCGCATGCCGATGCCCAAGCTGTACCTGAGCCCCACATCGTCACCGAACGCCTTCGCGACCGGGCGAAACCCCCGTAACGCGGCCGTGTGCTGCACCGAGGGAATCATGGAGATCATGGATGACCGTGAGCTCCGTGGTGTCCTCGGGCATGAGCTGAGCCATGTCTACAACCGCGACATCCTCATCGCCTCGGTTGCGGGCGCGCTCGCGGGCATCATCGTTTATCTGGCAAACATGCTGCAGTGGTTTGCCATTTTCGGCGGCGGTCGCGACGAGGACGGCCCCGGGGTACTGGAGATGCTGGCCCTCATCGTCGTCGGCCCGATCGCCGCCACGATCATCCAGCTGGCGATCAGCCGGGCCCGCGAGTACCAGGCGGACGAATCCGGGTCGACCCTCACCGGCGACCCGCTCGGCCTGGCCAGCGCCCTGCGCAAGTTGGAGGCCGGCACGGCCGCCAGGCCGCTGCCAGCCAACTCGCGGCTGGGCCCGGCCGCCGCGCTGATGATCGCGAACCCGTTCCGTGGCGGCGGCATCGGCCGGTTCTTCTCGACCCACCCGCCGATCGCCGAGCGGATCGCCCGGTTGGAGCAGCGCGCCAGGATGAACCCGTATCGGTAACCCCACCCAATCCGCCTACTCCGTCCACCCTCAACCCCACCGCCACGGTTCCGCCGGAGGAATCGGCTCCCGGTCGCTTTGCCGGCCGGGAGCGGCGCGCCGGATCGCCTGATTCAGGCCGTGACGTCGGCATTCCCTTCATGGCACCGACCGGATGGGCGCGGCTCCTCGGTGGCGGCCGATGTGGCTTGGCATGGAAGGAACATGCCGGGAACGCGGAGTTCACCACCGCGTCACGACGAGACCCGGGGAAGGCACGCTGAAGCGCTGGATAGCGAGTAGTCTCAAAGCTTCCAGACAGCGGCGGAGCGTACCCCCCAGGTTCCGCCGCACGCACCCCGCCCGAAACCCCCCATCGGGCGGGGTGCACCTATTTCGGACATCTACCGCCGGATGTTCCTAACGCTTTCTGCCGTGCGGCGGCGATCGTGCTTCTTCCCGTGCATACGCCCCGTGAATTGCGGTCCGTCCCGCGGCCCTGCCCGCACCGCCACGGCGCTGGGGGCTGCGGGGCACGCGCTGCGGGGCCGCGGCGCGCTGTGTCCGGGCGGCGTCAGTCCGGGCTGGTCGCCGTCGCCCGCCGGTGTCGGCGGGCGAGGGCGATCACCGGTAGTTGACGAACTGCAGCGGTACGTCGAAGTCCTCGGCCTTGAGAAGCTGGATGACCCGCTGCAGGTCGTCCCGCTTCTTGCCGGTGACCCGGAGCTGGTCGCCCTGGATCTGCGCCTGCACGCCCTTCGGGCCGTCCGCGCGGATCTTCTTGGCGATGGCCTTGGCCTTCTCGTCCGCGATGCCCTGCTGGACGGTCACCGTCAGCTTGTACTCCTTGCCCGACTGCCGCGGCTCGCCGTGCTCGAGCGACTTCAGCGAGATGCCGCGCTTCACGAACTTCTCCTGCAGAACGTCCAGGACGGCCTTCACCCGATCCTCGCTGTTGGCCTGCAGGAGGATCGACTCGCCGGACAGCGCCGCGGAGGCCCCGGTGTCCCGGAAGTCGAAGCGGGTCTTGATCTCTTTCGCCGTCTGGTTGACCGCGTTGTCGATCTCCTGGGTGTCGACCTTGCTGACGATGTCGAAGGACGGATCTGCCACGGGCACGGACCTCCTGGTCAAGTCGTACGGGGCGAGCGCCGGCCCCGTGACGCGGGCCGGGCGCGGGCCGGAGTGTTGGGGGGACCCTCCCCGTCAGTCCACTCGGTGCGACCGGTATGCTTGTTGAACACGGCAGGTTGCCCGAGCGGCCAAAGGGAGCGGTCTGTAAAACCGTCGGCTCAGCCTACGATGGTTCGAATCCATCACCTGCCACCACCCCGGGTTACCCGGGGAACATGCTGCGACACAGGCCCTGGAGAAGAATCCGGGGCCTGTTCCATGTCCCCGACCGGTCCCACCGAGCATGGCTACTGTCGGGGTCCGAGCTCAGGGCACGCCGACACGCCCTACGACGGTCGAGCGGCGTGCGTAAGGCGGCGTGCAGCCCGACCTGGGCCACGGCTGCCTGGCTCGGGACTCCGTGGGTCTGTGCGGTCAGGGCCGACCGGCCGGTCTGGGCTGGGAGACATGCACCAAACGGACGTCACCAGTGCTCACGGCGGACCGCCCGGGGCTGCCCCGGCCTGCAGGGACCGATCAGGTGCGTGCGGATCTGTAGAGAAGAGCGGATCCGTAGAGAAGACTGGCGGTGGGGGCGTCCGCTGGGAAGAAGGTCTCGACCGCGAGCTCCGAGACGGTCACGTCGGTGGGCGTGCCGAAAACGGTGGTGGTGGTGAAGAGCGAGAGCTCGCCCCGGGGTGACCGGTAGCGCACCGGGGTGACTATGCCGTTCGCCGTCCAGGGTTCGGCCGGGCGTCCCGCACGGCCACGCTCGCCGCCGTCGGCAGCCCCATCTGCGACGCGGTCGGGCACGGGGTACGCGCTGAGCTCGGTGTGGAGGTCCCGGAGGACCTGGTCACCGGTCGCGTCGGCCTGCCGGGCCAGCCGGTCGAGCAGGTGTGCCCTCCACTCCGGAAGGTTCAGGATGCGCGGGGCCATGCCTTCGGGGTGCAGGCTGAGCCGGAGCACGTTGACGGGGGGCTCCAGCAGCCGTGCGGCCGCGCCCGCGGTGAACAGGTCGATCGCGTCGTTCGCGGCGACGAGCTCCCAGTGCCGGTCGATGACCGCCGCGGGCAGCGGCCCGAGGCCGGTGAGCACCCGGTCGATCGCCGCGCTCACCGCGGACATCGGCGGCGAGGCGAGATCGCTCTCGGAGTAGGCCGGTGCGTAGCCTCCGGCCAGCAGCAGCTGGTTGCGTTCCCGGAGCGGGACGTCGAGATGCCCGGACAGCGAGATGATCATCTCGCTTGTCGGTCGGGACCGCCCGTTCTCCACGAAACTGATGTGGCGCGTCGAGACGTTCGCGCGTTCAGCGAGGTCCAGCTGGGTGAGCCTGCGCCGCTCCCGCCAGCCGCGCAGCAACGCTCCCACCGGCCGACCGGGCTCGCGGGCGAGGCTCATGGCACGACCGTAGGCGCCGCCGCCGTCGTCGGGCCATGACTTCACAGGTAATCGACGGGCCGCACCTCGGGCCGGCAGCATCGGTCCCACCGCCGAAGCGGCCGGGCAGGTCCGCCGCCCGGCAGCCAGATCCGCCGGTGAATCCGACAATGATGAATCCGAGAGTGAGGACACACCGTGGACGACCTCGCGACCCTGGCCCTGAACTACATCGCCGCGTGGAACGAGACCGACCCCGCTCTACGGAGGGCTGCCGTGGCGAAGGCCCTGGCCCCCGGGGCCCGCTATGTCGACCCGATCGCCACGGCCGAGGGCCACGACGCCATCGACACGATGATCGGAGCGGTGCAGGGACAGTTCCCCGGCCTGACGATGACCATGCTGGGGCAGGTCGACGCCCACCACGCCCAGGCCCGCTTCACCTGGGGCCTTGGCCAGCCCGGTGCCGAACCCCTCGTCGTCGGGTTCGACGTGATCGAACGCGGCGCCGACGGCCGCATCACCCAGGTGCTCGGCTTCCTCGACAAGGTGCCCGCGGGGGCCTGATCCGTTACCGCCGGCCCCGACCCGGCCGCACCGCCTCCGCCGTCCGGCCGAAGCCTGCTGGCGGCGCGGTGGCGGGCCGTAGAGTCGGCAGACGTGGCCGACATCGAAGCGCTGGCCGCCCGGGTGCGGGCGGCGTCCCACCTGACCGGGACCTTCCTCCTCCGGTCGGGCCGTACGAGCACCGAGTACTTCGACAAGTATCTGTTCGAGGCCGAGCCGGCGCTGCTCGCCGACATCGTCGAGGCGATGGCGGTGCATCTCCCGCCGAACACAGATCTCCTCGCCGGCCTGGAGCTGGGCGGCGTTCCGCTGGCCACGCTGCTGTCGGCCCGTACCGGCCTGCCGGCCCGGTTCGTCCGCAAGAAGGCGAAGGAGTACGGAACCCGGCGCATCGCCGAGGGCGGCGAGGTCGAGGGTCGGCGGATCGTCCTGGTCGAGGACGTGGTGACCAGTGGCGGGGCCGTGCTCGACGCCACCCGGGTGCTGCGCGAGCAGGGCGCGGTCGTCGAGGACGTCCTGTGCGTCATCGATCGCCAGGAGGGTGGCCGGGAGCGGCTCGCGGAGATCGGCCTGACGCTGCTCCCCACCCTCACCCGCGCCGACCTCGACGCGGCTCGCTAGCACCCGGACAGCCTGACGTCGGACACGCGGGACCGGGATGACTTCGGACGTGGCCGGAGCGTTGTTCGTCTACGGGACGCTGCGCTTCGACGTGGTCGTCGATGCGCTGCTCGGCCGGGTGCCGACCATCACTCCGGCGGCCGTCGGCGGCTGGCGGGCGGCGGCGCTGCCGGGGCGGAGCTACCCGGGCCTGGTCCCCGCACGTCCCGGCGACGTGTGCTCGGGCAGGTGCCTGAGCGGTCTGACCAGGATCGAACGCGAGCTGCTCGACCTCTTCGAGGGCGATCCGTACGAGGCGCGCGAGCTCACCCTGGTCGGCGGTGGTTCGGCGGTCGCCTATCTCTGGCGTGACGTGACCGACGTGCGGACGTCCGACTGGGACCCGGACCGCTTCGCGGCCGAGCACCTGGCCGGATTCGTCCGCCGCTGCCGGCTGTGGCGTGATCAGGTCGTGCCGGGAACGCCGCGGTGACAGATGCGTGGTCAGGTCGTGCCGAGGCCGCCGCGGTGACAGGTCCGCGGCGGCCTCGGCGGTCATACCGTCACCGGATGCCGGCGCCCGAACCCCCGGGGCCGTCCTTCCGGCTCGGGTCCCGGTAGCCGGGGTCGCCCGGCCTGAGGCCCGGCCCGCCCGACCGCTGACCGGGGTCGGGCGGGCCCGCCGGGTAGCCCTCGCCGCGGTCGGTCTGGCCCGGCTGGGAGGCGTAGCCCTGGTCGGAGGTGTAGCCCTGGTCGCGGTCGTAGCCGCCGCCCGCTCCGGCGCGCACCCCGCTGCGAGCCGTCGTGGGCGCGCCGCGGGTCATCCCGGGACGGTCACTCGGGTAGGGCTCGGCGGCGCCGCCACGGCCGCGCGTCTGGTAGGTGGCCAGCGCGTAGATGACGAGGACGTCGATGGCGATGATGATCACCGACCAGATGGGGAAGGCGGCCATGAACGCGAGCTGGCCGATCGCGTTGAGCGCGGCGATGACGATGCCCACCCAGCGGGACAGCTCGTTGCCGGCCGCGATGCCGAACGCGATCCCCATCTGGACGATGCCGACGACGATCCACAGCCAGCCCCAGAAGGTGGTGTTGGCGTAGATCACCCCGGTGCCCGTCGAGGTGGAGTAGAGATTGTCCACGATCACGATGTAGTCGCGTAGTGACGCGATGCCGTAGATGAGGTTGTGGAAACCGACGATGAACATGATGACGGCCGCGAAGATCAGCCAGCCGTCCGTGTTGCGTACCTGCCGCAGATCTGCCATCTGGTCCTCCCGGCTGCACGACGGCGCAGCATGTGACCAAGTGGCCACAGTCCGCCGCACTCGGCGTCAGATACCCCGCGTAGGCCTTCGTCACTCCTCGCGTTCGTTTCGGGGTCGGGGATGTGCGCCGTCAGGCCGGACAGGGGTGGGTGGCGTCAGGGCGCCGCCGCGGGCAGCAGGGTCACCGCGTTCGTCGCGGCCGTCCAGCGCAGCTTGCCGAACTGGAAGGCACTCTCCCGGCCGCCCGGCACCGAGTACTCGTCCGTGATCGGAAGACCCAGGCTGGACGTCGAGCCGCCCAGTTCGAGGTAGCGGCGCAGGATCAGGCCGTGCACCTCGTGCGCCCCGGTCGTCGGGTGCCAGTAGATCCAGCCGCCCTGGAAGATCGCCTGGTGGGCGCCGGGCGCGGCGGCCCACTCGACGTCGCCGAGCGGACGTCCGAGGAAGCTGTTGGTCCCGCCGAGGCCCAGGTACTTCTTCGCGATCTTGCCGTGCAGCACCCGCGGTCCCGTCGCGACGGACCAGTAGATCAGCCCGTTCTTGAAGGGGCGCCAGCGGCCGCCGCCGCCCGCGACGACCTCCGCTTCGGTGGGCGCCCCGAGAGCGAGCTGCAGCAGCCCGGCCGCCGCGTACCGCTTGTCGATCTCGGAGAGGGTGCCGTCGGCGAGCCCGGTCAGCGCGGGGGCGGAGCAGCACACGACGTTCATGTCGACGCTCCCGATGATCCCGGGGACCACGCCAGAGGACGTGTACTGCCACATCGCCCAGCCGGGCCAGCCGCCCGGCAGCCATCCCGGGGTGGACTCGTTGTTGTAGATGGCGAACCAGAACGGGTACCGGGCGAACTCCTTCGTATCGGCCATGCTGTTCGTCCAGAACGACCGGTACGTGTACAGGATGGGCGCCCGGCCGGTCTGGGACTCGATCTCCTCCAGGAAGGCCCGGGTCCAGGCCGCGAGGGCCACCGGATCGAGCCCGCCGGTGGTCTCCAGGTCCAGGACCGGAGCCAGGTGGCCGGCTGTGCGCGTGAGGCCGGTCACAGCCAGGAAGTGCCGGGCCTGGTCGACGGCGGTCGAGATCGGGGCTGCCGGGCGGGCGTAGTGGTAGGCGCCGACGACGAGGCCCGCCTTGCCGGCCGCGTCCCGGTCGCCGACGAAGAACGGATTCGTGTAATTGGTCCCTTCGGTGGCCTTCACGATTGCGAAGGTCATGCCGGCACCCTTGACCGCGTTCCAGTCGATCGGCGCCGACCCGGGGTGCTGCCACGATGCGATGTCGATGCCCTTGGGCCAGGCGGGGGACGGCTCCGTGGACAGGACGGGCTCGGACGTCCCCGGCCCGGGTGCCGGTGTCATGCCCGCCGCCGGCGGGCTGGCCCCAGGCGGCACGGGAGGGGTGGCCCCGGGCGGCGCAGGTGGAGTCGCCCCGGGTGGCACGGGCGCCGGGTCGGGCGCCGGCTCCGAGGGTGTGGCGGATGCCGGTGTCGGTTCCGCGGGTGCGGATGTCTGCGCCGCGGGTGCGGGTGTCGTGGTCGCCGCCGCCCCGTTCGCTGGTGCCTGGGCCGCCGGCGACGGCGTTGGTGCCGCCGCTGCGGACGGTGTGATTTGTGTCGCGGGCGAGGTCTGCGTCGGCGGGGTGATCTGTGTCTGCGGGGTGATCTGCGCCGACGGAGTTGAGACCCCGGACGCCTGCGGCGTGGGCAGCGCGCCCGCGGCCGGCGCGGAGAGCGCGACGGCGGTGACGGCCACCGTGGCCGCGCTGAGGACCCGCGCGGAGAACCGTCCGGCATTGCGCAGGCGCCAGGCGGCCAGCGCCTCGTCGACCGCGACCCGGCCGACTGTCACCCGGCCGACTGCCACCCGGCCGGCAGCGACCCGGTCGACTGCCACCCGGCCGGCAGCCGCGGGCTCGGCCATCACGATCTCGCCGGCCCAGACGACGCCGGGCTGCGCCGCTCCGGCCTGTGTCTCGCCGGCCGCGGGCAGATCGTGAGCGAAGCTGGCGGCTGCCGGAAACGCCACCTTGGCGGTCGCGTTCTGTGGTCTCTTCGGTGACGGTGGCCCCGACACGGGCCGATCCGGGAACGCGGCGCGCAGCGTCGCGTAGGACGTTCCAGGTGGCAGTGAGGTCCCGGCCGGGACAGGTACCCCGGCGAGGGGGAGCGGCCGCGGTGAGGCGGCCGGCTGGCTCTCCCACGGCGCACGCGGGACGATGGGCGCCGCGTCCGGGGTCTGTGGATCTCGGGAGTGACGGTACGTGAGCGGCATGAGCAACCCTCGATGCTGGGAGGCGCGGCGGCGGCTGCGGTAGCACCTGTGAGGCGCGCGTCCACGGCCGAGCAACACGCTAGGCACTCATGCGATTACTTACAGCTATCAGCGGGGGGTGCGTGTCGGGCTCGACGTCACCGTTAGTTCGCCGTGTCGGCCTTCTGGCCGTGTTCGCGGGGTCTGGTCACCCGCCTGCCGTCCGGGTCGATCGGCACGTTCCCGCCGGCCGCGCGTGGATGCGGGCGAGCCGGACGGTCGGCGCCGGGCGGAAGTGTGGGGGGTGCCCGCCACGAAGTCGCCGGAGTCGTGTAACGTGAGTCCCGCGCGAGCACGCCCCTTTAGCTCAGTCGGCAGAGCGTCTCCATGGTAAGGAGAAGGTCTACGGTTCGATTCCGTAAAGGGGCTCAGGCGGTCCGGTATCGGGCAGGATCGTGATCGGCAGTTGGTGGTCTGTCCGCTTATACTGTCAGTCGGATCTTCGCTCGCTGGTGATCCGTCATGGCGGTGTAGCTCAGTCTGGCAGAGCAAGCGGCTCATAATCGCTGTGTCGCCGGTTCAAGTCCGGCCACCGCTACCATCGGGTCGCGGCACACCGTGTCACCCTCCAGGGGTCTGGTGAGTCGCGGCCCCTTGGCCTGTAGAGAATTCGAGACAGGAAGAGGCATCTCGCCGTGGCTGCCACCGACGTTCGTCCGAAGATCACAATGGCGTGTCAGGTGTGCAAGCACCGCAACTACATCACGCGCAAGAACCGGCGGAATGACCCGGACCGTCTCGAGCTGCGCAAGTTCTGCCCGAACTGCCGCACGCACACCGAGCACCGCGAGACGCGCTAGCCCGTCGGCCGACCACGGCTGGCGGGGCGCCGTCGACCGGGCGGGGCGAGCCCCGGCGCAGGCGCGGTGACCGCGACACACGACTTACTCCGGGCGGGTCCGCGACACACGGACCCGCCCGGTTTCGTCATGCCGTCACCGCGCCGTCCCGAGTGGCCGCGCCGTCCGAGTGACGACGCGGCTCCGGTGGCCGCGCCGTCCGGGCGGTGCCGCGGTCCGGGTGGCGATGCTGTCCGCGCGGGCGCGGGCCCGATAGGGTCTCGAACCGGTCTGGTAAGCCCGGGTTCCGGCGACATCGGGATCCGGCAACGTCGAGATCGGAGCGTGCGGTGCCGCTGAACCAGGACTTTGTCGGACGTAGTTACACCTCCGACGTCCCGTTCCAGGTGGGACGTGAGCACATCCGCCAGTTCGCGCGCGCCATCGGCGACGGCAACCCGCTCTTCCACGACGTGGAGGCGGCGAAGGCCGCCGGTCACGCCGACCTGCTCGCCCCGCCGACCTTCCTGGTCACGGCGATCCCGGGCGACCTCGGCCTGCCGACCGACGATCCTGCTCTCGGCCTGGACTACTCCCTCGTCGTCCACGGTGACCAGCGGTTCACCCTGCACCGCCCGGTTGTCGCGGGCGACGAGCTCGTGGTGCGCTCGACGCTGGCGTCCATCCGCTCGGTCGGCCGCAACGAGGTGCTGGTGACGTCCTACGAGTTCACGACGACGAGTGGCGAGCTGGTCGCGGAGGGAACGTGCAGCCTGGTCTCCCGCGGCACCGCGCCGCCTCGTTGACCACTTTCTCGCTGACCACCGCGACGTCGCCGCGCCGCCCCGCTGACGCGGCGTCCCGCCGAGGGTTCGATCGGAGCCGGCATGCCCACCACCGTCACCTATGACGCCGTCGACGTCGGTACCGAGATCGGTGACCGGGTCTTCCCGCTGCGGCGAGCCGATCTGGTGCGCTACGCCGGCGCGTCGGGCGATTTCAACCCGATCCACTGGAACGAGCGGGTGGCCGCCGAGGCCGGGCTCCCCGGTGTGCTCGCGCACGGCATGCTGACGATGGCCACGGCGGGCCGTCTCGTCACCGACTGGGTCGGCGACCCGGCGGCCGTCGTCGAGTACGGCGTGAAGTTCTCCTCACCCGTGGTCGTGCCCGACGACGACGAGGGCGCGCAGATCTCTGTGCGGGGCGTTGTGGAGAAAAAGCTCGACGGCGGGAGGGTCGTGGTCAACCTCACAGTCCGACACGAGGGTGCCAAGGTCCTCATGGCGGCGCGGGCGACCGTCCAGCTTGCCTGACCCCGGCGGCGCCCGGCAGCGTCCCGTGGGGCCCGGTCCCACACCCGGATACCGGCGCGGCGCGGCCCGGCCCCACACGCCGACGGGCCCCGCGGCGGTGTGCCGCGGGGCCCGCTGCCGGCCGTCGTAGCTACGACGGCCGGGTGCACGTCAGTCAGCCGGTGTCCGTCAGCCGGACATCGCCTCGACTCCGGGGTGCGTGGAGGTGGACGGTGCGCTCAGCCGTCCTCAGACGGCTTCGGACAGCAGGGCGCCGAGCCGGCGGACACCTTCGACCAGGTCGGTGTCCCCGAGGGCGTAGGACAGGCGGGCGAAGCGCGGGGTGCCGAAGGCCTCCCCGGGCACGATCGCGACGCCGGCCTCTTCCAGGATGAACTGGCACAGCTCGGCCGAGGTCGCCGGCGTGCGACCGCGCAGCGTCCGGCCGAGCACGCCCTCCAGCGACGGGTAGGCGTAGAAGGCGCCGTCGGGCAGGGGGCACCGCACGCCGGGGATCTGCACGAGCATCTCGTGCATGGTCTTGCGGCGGCGGTCGAAGGCCGTCCGCATCTCGTGGACGGCGTCGAGCGGGCCGGCGACGGCGGCGAGCGCCGCGGCCTGGGCGACGTTCGAGACGTTCGAGGTGGCGTGCGACTGCAGGTTGGTGGCCGCCTTGACGACGTCGAGCGGGCCGATCAGCCAGCCGACCCGCCAGCCGGTCATCGCGTAGGTCTTGGCGACGCCGTTGACGACGACCCAGCGGTCGGCCAGCTCGGGTGCCTCGACGGGCATCGAGGCGAAGCGGGCCTCGCCGTAGACCAGGTGCTCGTAGATCTCGTCGCTGAGCACCCAGATGCCGGCTTCGGCGGCCCAGCGGCCGATCGCGCGGACCTCCTCCGGGGTGTGGACTGCGCCGGTCGGGTTGGAGGGGGAGCAGAACAGCAGGACCTTGGTACGGGGGGTCCGGGCGGCCTCGAGCTGCTCGACGGTGACGCGGTAGCCGGCCTCGGGCCCGGTCACGACGTCGACCGGCACACCGCCGGCGAGGCGGATCGCCTCGGGGTAGGTCGTCCAGTAGGGGGCAGGCAGGAGAACCTCGTCCCCTGGGTCGAGCAGAGTCGCGAACGCCTGGTAGACAGCCTGCTTGCCACCGTTGGTGATGAGGACCTGGCTTGGCTCGACGACCAGGCCGGAGTCGCGCCTGGTCTTCTCCGCGACGGCCTCCCGCAGCTCGGGGAGGCCGGCAGCCGGGGTGTAGCGGTGCATGCGCGGCTCGCGGCACGCCTTCTCCGCGGCGGCGACGATGTGTTCGGGAGTCGGGAAGTCGGGCTCGCCGGCACCGAAGCCGATCACGTCCCGGCCCGCGGCGCGCATCGCCTTGGCGGTCGCGTCGACGGCGAGGGTCGCGGAAGGCGCGATGCCCGCGATGCGGTGGGAGATCCTGCTCATGGCAGCCATGCTGCCACGTGAGTAGGGGATCGGGCTGGCCCGTCCGGCCCCTCCTGGGGCGACCTGCGGACGTCGAAGAGCACCGTGCGGCCGGCATCCGGTCGATGAAGGGGTATGCTCGTTCCGCTCGGCCTGTCAGCCCCCGCCTGCAGCCGGTAGCTCCACCGAACGGCCCTAAATGATCTTTAGAGGATCGCGAAGATCCTTTGAAAATCATCGGGAAGCCTGACGGAGAGCGAAGGCGGCACGGTGGGAACTAGGTGGTGGTCCGGGTACGTCTAAGGGGCGTGGCTCAATTGGTAGAGCACCGGTCTCCAAAACCGGCGGTTGCAGGTTCGAGTCCTGTCGCCCCTGCGTTGGACCGACGAACGAGTGGGTGGAGCTGAGTGGCGACCGATACGCGTGACGCGGCACCGCGGGCCGGTAGGTCCGCGCGGGCCGACCGTCGACGGTCGCCGTTCTCGATTGTCCGCAGGATTCGTCAGTTCGTCCGCGAGGTCATCGCGGAGCTTCGCAAGGTCGTCTACCCGGGCCGGAGCGAGCTGATCACCTACGTGGTCGTCGTGCTTGTCTTCGTCACGGTGATGACGGCCTTCGTGGCTAGCCTCGACTTCGGCCTGACGAAGGCGGTCCTCGCGGTCTTCGGCTGACACCGGAGCCGCCATGGGCAGCGAGCCGGGCCGACCGATCGTCGGTGCGGCGCGGTGCTCGGCCCGGGCACCGGTTCGTGCCGTCGTCCCGGCCCTGTGTGGCCGGGTGCGTCCCGCTGGCACGGGTCGCGGCGGGCGACCCGGTCGGCGGCCGGCCGTTCGGCGGATCAGGTCCGCCGGCGGGAGAACCACCCACTGTCCACCCGTCCACGAGAGAAGGAACGACCGCGTGTCCCAGTCTCCCGAGCACGCCTCCTCCGAGCAGGGAGAGGCCCTCGACCGTCTCGACCCCCTTGCGGCGTTCGAGCGCGACGAGGTCGCGAGCACGGACGCCGCGGCCGCACCTGAGAAGGACGACCTCGAGGACGACCTCGGGCCCGACGGCGGCTCCACCGCCGACACGCCCGCGACGGTGGCGGCCGATGCCGCGCCGGCCGCTGACGCCGTGCCGGCCACCGCGGTCGCGACGCCCGAGCCTCAGGATGATGGCGACGACCTGCTCCGGGCGCTCGAGGACGCTCCCGGCGAGTGGTACGTCGTGCACTCCTACGCGGGCTACGAGAACAAGGTCAAGACCAATCTCGAGACCCGGATCTCCAGCCTCAACATGGAGGACTACATCTTCCAGATCGAGGTCCCGACCGAAGAGGTCCCGGTCGTCAAGAACGGCAAGCGCCAGCTCGTACAGCAGAAGAAGTACCCCGGCTACATCTACGTCCGGATGGATCTGACCGACCAGTCCTGGTCGGCGGTCCGCAACACGCCGGGTGTGACCGGGTTCGTGGGCCTGACGAACCGGCCGTCGCCGCTGCGCCGCGAGGAGGTCGTCTCCATCCTCGCGCCGGCGGCGCCGAAGGAGAAGAAGGTCGAGACGGTCAAGGCCCAGGAGTTCGAGGTCGGGGAGTCCGTCACCGTCATGGACGGCCCGTTCGCCACCCTGCCGGCCACCATCAGCGAGATCAACCTCGACGCGCAGCGCCTGAAGGTACTCGTCTCCATCTTCGGTCGGGAGACACCGGTCGAGCTCCAGTTCAACCAGGTCGCGAAGATCTGATCCGCTCCGTAGAACCCCGGTAGGAAGACGAACAGATGCCTCCCAAGAAGAAGAAGATCACTGCGCTGATCAAGCTCCAGATCAACGCCGGCAAGGCGACCCCGGCGCCGCCGGTCGGTCCCGCCCTGGGCCAGCACGGCGTGAACATCATGGAGTTCTGCAAGCAGTACAACGCGGCCACCGAGTCGCAGACCGGCAACGTCGTGCCGGTCGAGATCACGGTGTACGACGACCGGTCGTTCACCTTCGTCACCAAGACCCCGCCCGCCGCCCGGCTGATCCTCAAGGCCGCCGGTGTGGACAAGGGCAGCGGCACGCCGCACCGGGTCAAGGTCGCGAAGCTGACCCCGGCCCAGGTGCGCGAGATCGCCCAGACGAAGCTGCCGGACCTCAACGCGAACAGCATCGAGGCCGCGGAGAAGATCATCGCCGGTACCGCGCGCTCGATGGGTATCACCGTCGGCGAGTGACCGTGTCCGTATGACCGTGTCCCGCGCGAACGCGTGGGAAGTCCCGCCGGACGTTCCGACGCACGCGGCGGGAGCGGACGGCACAAGGGCGACACAAGGCAGTACACGTGTGACATCGCGGCGGGCTCGTCGCGACGCACGGATGAACGCAGGTATGTGGGAGGGCTCGTCGCTGCCACGGCCCGGGTTGAGCCCGGGTCGGACGGCGCGGAGCGGGACCCGCCAACACCACGAGGAGAACTCATGAAGCGCAGCAAGGCCTACCGCGCCGCGGCAGAGAAGATCGACGCGACCGCTCTCTACAGCCCGCTCGACGCGGCCCGGCTGGCCCGGGAGACGTCGTCCACGAAGTACGACGCCACCGTCGAGGTCGCCATCCGGCTCGGCGTCGACCCGCGCAAGGCCGACCAGATGGTGCGTGGCACGGTCAACCTGCCGCACGGCACCGGTAAGTCCCCGCGGGTCGCGGTGTTCGCCGCCGGCGAGAAGGCCGCCGAGGCCACCGCCGCGGGCGCCGACATCGTCGGCAGCGACGACCTGGTGGCCCGCATCCAGGAGGGCTTCCTCGACTTCGACGCCACGGTCGCGACGCCCGACCAGATGGCCAAGGTCGGCCGGATCGCCCGCATCCTCGGGCCGCGTGGGCTCATGCCGAACCCGAAGACCGGCACCGTCACCCTGGACGTCGCCAAGGTCGTCGGCGACATCAAGGGCGGTAAGATCAACTTCCGGGTCGACAAGCAGGGCAACCTGCACATCGTCATCGGCAAGGTGAGCTTCTCCGAGACCCAGCTCATCGAGAACTACACCGTCGCCCTCGACGAGATCGTCCGGGTCAAGCCGTCGGCGGCCAAGGGCCGGTACCTCAAGAAGGTCACCTTCGCCACGACGATGGGCCCCGGCATCCCCGTGGACCCGAACCGGACCCGGAACCTCCTCGAGGAGATCTCGGCCTGACCGGAACGGCGCCGACCGGAAGACCGGACGAGTTCGACCGGAATCGTACGACCGGGCCGGACCAGTTCGAATCGAACGGCACGACGAGGGCACGCACCGTCCGCGGTGTGTGCCCTTCGTTCGTTCCGCGTTGCTCCTGCTACGATGATGAACAGTTCCACACCGAAGACCGCTGGTCGTACTCCGGCCGTCGGGTCCCGAGTTTTTCGGAGACCTGTCGTCGGAGGCCGAAGGCTCGGTTTCCCCGAGCGGCCCGCGTAGGTGGCGGACGGGAAGTGGCTCACGCATCGCCGCTGTGCCGGCTCCGAACTCACCCAGGTGGGTACGGTCGGCGGGCGAAGATCGTCGCCCTTGACGCCCCGTGCCTCCTGCGCCGGGGCGTTCGTCGTTTCCGGGTCCTTCGATATGGCCGGCCGACCATTGAAGGAGCCCGATGGCGAACTCGGAGAAGACCGCCGCGGTGGCGGAGATCGCCGAGGAGTTCCGTGGTTCGACCGCCGCGGTGCTGACCGAGTATCGCGGCCTGACGGTGAGTCAGCTCACCGAGCTGCGCCGCGCCCTCGGCGAGACCACCCGCTACGCGGTGGTCAAGAACACCCTTACCAAGATCGCCGCGGCACAGGCCGGCGTGTCCGGCATCGACGACCTGCTCGTCGGTCCGACGGCCGTCGCGTTTGTCGGCGGCGACCCGGTCGAGGCGGCCAAGGGCCTGCGGGACTTCTCCCGCGCCAACCCGGCTCTGGTCGTCAAGGGCGGGGTCGTCGAAGGCAAGGCGATGAATGCGGAGGAGATCCGCAAGCTCGCCGACCTGGAGTCCCGCGAGGTCCTGCTCGCCAAGATGGCCGGAGCCATGAACGGCTCGCTGGCCAAGGCGGTCGGCCTCTTCGCCGCCCCGCTGTCGCAGGTGGCTCGGCTCGCCGAGGCCCTGCGCGCGCAGCGGGAGGAGACGGCCGGCGCCGAGCCGGTCTCCGTGGACGCCTGACGAGCGACGCCTGACGGGACCCCCGTCCCGCGAGGCGGTGTCCCGGTGTGGCCACAGCTGGCCCGCACCGAGCCGCCCACGCGGGTGGTGTCCCGGCGGGGCCGCGTCCCACGGGGCGCGACGACCGACCACCCACCTGACGACACCCCCCGGCACGGCCGGGCGCCGGATCATCTGATCGGCATTACCAGGAAGGAACCGCCACCATGGCGAAGCTTTCGACCGACGATCTCCTCGAAGCGTTCAAGGAGATGACGCTCCTGGAGCTCTCGGAGTTCGTGAAGCAGTTCGAGGACACGTTCGGCGTGACCGCGGCCGCCCCGGTCGCCATCGCGGCCGGCCCGGTGGCCGGTGGCGCGGGCGGCGAGGCCGCCGCCGTCGAGGAGCAGGACGAGTTCGACGTGATCCTCGAGTCCGTCGGCGACAAGAAGATCCAGGTCATCAAGGAGGTCCGCGCGCTCACCAGCCTGGGCCTCAAGGAGGCCAAGGACCTCGTGGACGGCGCCCCCAAGCCCGTCCTGGAGAAGGTCGCCAAGGAGGCCGCGGACAAGGCCAAGGCGGCCCTCGAGGGCGCCGGCGCCACCGTCACCGTCAAGTAGTTCGGTACCGGTGCCGCCTGCCGGCACCGGTCCGCCGTGGCCCCGGCGCCAGCGCGCTGTCGTCGCGGCGGACATCCCGCTCCCCGGCCGGCCTCCCGCCGGTCGGGGAGCGGGTGACCTTGAGCCCCGTCCCGGTACGTCCGGGGCGGGGCTTCGGTGTGTCCGGCACTGTGCGGCCGGGTGCGGCGCGGCGGCGCGGGTCCGGTGGCACAGTGGCGTCCGGTGGCACGGTGGCACGGTGGCACGGTGGCACGGCGGTCCGGTGGGGCGGCGCGGCGGGTGGTGATCCGACTGGCGGGCGGGGCCGGTGGTGGTAAGACTTCGGTGTCGTCGTCGGGCCGTGGGGCGGGCCCGCGGGACGGCCTGAGAGGTCGTGATCGGCCGTTCGGGCGGCCGGTCGGTGGGCGCGATCAGGGCGACGTCTTCGTCCGTCTCATGCACGAATGGCCTTCTCACGGGGCATCTTCCCGTGGGGCGGGCCGGCGAAGGCGCTCGGCCGCCGACGGCCGGCGGCGGTCCGGCTCACCTGGAGCGACGTGTCAACGGCGAGATCGGGCCGAGACGATGTTGCCCTTGAGGCCTTGACTAGCTCCGGGGCTACGGAGTTCCATCATTTCGCGAACCTTCGTAGGGAAGCGGCGCGCGACGTGATCAGGTCTCGTCCTTGCCAGCAGTGAAGCCGTCGGCTACACTGCTAGTTTGCGCTGTCTTTCTCGTTGCATCGGGCTCGTCGGTAACACGTTCGACATCGGGATCCGGCCCCTTGGGGTGATCGGGTTCGCGCCGCGGGGCGGTCCGCGGTCCTTCGGTCCATTGACCGGGCACCTGCCGCCTCAGCGGGTTCGGGGTGACGCGAGAGCGGCGTGGCCGTGTCTCGCTTGCGGGCACGGCGGCCCGGCTGTCCGAACCGAGACCCGAACGAGACTTCTCGCCCTTGCACCGACACGTCGATCCGAGATCGCCGCGCCGGCGCCGCGTGGCCTTGCCACACACGTGCCGACCAGACCCGCGGCCGCTCCGTCATGCCCCGAGTCAGTGGACTCCAGGCATCACGCGGGCGCTCGGCCCCACCGTTTCGCCCGCGCCGGCGTCCGCACGGGCGGTCGCCGCCCGGCTGGTTGCCGCATCCGCGACGCAGTCTCCATCTCGGGATCCTCGCATTGCCGGGGTACCCCCCGCCGACGTTCCGCACAACCGTAGCGAGACACTGATCACCTGACCACCCCCTTACGGATCCTTGACATCCGCGACGCCAGCCCCACGATCAGGCCACCGGAAGGACCACCTTGGCCGCCTCGCGTTCCGCCTCCCGCATCTCGTTCGCAAAGATCATCGAGCCCCTCGAGGTCCCGGATCTTCTCGCCCTGCAGACGCAGTCATTCGATTGGCTGATCGGCAACGACATCTGGGCGGAGCGGGTCCAGGAGGCCATCGACGCCGACAGGAACGATGTCCCCATCACCTCCGGGCTCGAGGAGGTCTTCGAGGAGATCTCCCCGATCGAGGATTTCTCCGGCTCGATGTCCCTGTCCTTCCGGGATCACAGGTTTGAGCCCCCCAAGTACTCCGTCGAGGAGTGCAAGGACAAGGACATGACCTACTCGGCGCCGCTGTTCGTCACCGCCGAGTTCACCAACAACACCACCGGTGAGATCAAGAGCCAGACGGTGTTCATGGGCGACTTCCCGCTCATGACCCCGAAGGGCACGTTCGTCATCAACGGCACCGAGCGCGTGGTGGTCAGCCAGCTCGTCCGGTCCCCGGGTGTGTACTTCGAGAAGGCGATCGACAAGGCGTCCGACAAGGATCTGTTCTCCTGCAAGGTCATCCCCTCGCGGGGGGCCTGGCTCGAGTTCGAGATCGACAAGCGGGACACCGTCGGCGTCCGCATCGACCGCAAGCGCCGCCAGTCGGTCACCGTCCTGCTCAAGGCCCTGGGCTGGGATGAGGCCCGCATCCTGGAGCGCTTCGGCGACTTCCCGTCGATGCGGGTCACCCTGGAGAAGGACCACACCTCCAGCCAGGACGACGCCCTGCTCGACATCTACCGCAAGCTGCGCCCGGGCGAGCCGCCGACGCGGGAGTCGGCGCAGACCCTGCTGGAGAACCTCTTCTTCAACCCGAAGCGCTACGACCTGGCCAAGGTCGGCCGCTACAAGGTGAACAAGAAGCTGACCCTCGAGGTCGCGCACGACGTCGGCGTCCTCACCGAGGACGACGTCGTCCGCACGATCGAGTACATCGTCAAGCTGCACGCGGGCCAGGACCCGGACAACTACGAGGTCGACGACATCGACCACTTCGGCAACCGGCGCCTGCGCACGGTCGGCGAGCTCATCCAGAACCAGGTCCGCCTCGGCCTGGCCCGGATGGAGCGCGTCGTCCGCGAGCGCATGACGACCCAGGACGTCGAGGCGATCACGCCGCAGACCCTGATCAACATCCGGCCGGTCGTCGCCTCCATCAAGGAGTTCTTCGGCACCAGCCAGCTCTCCCAGTTCATGGACCAGACGAACCCGCTGGCCGGCCTGACCCACAAGCGCCGCCTGTCGGCGCTGGGCCCCGGCGGTCTGTCCCGGGAGCGGGCCGGCTTCGAGGTCCGCGACGTGCACCCCAGCCACTACGGCCGGATGTGCCCGATCGAGACGCCGGAAGGCCCGAACATCGGCCTGATCGGCTCGCTGTCGACGTTCGCGCGGGTCAACCCGTTCGGCTTCGTCGAGACCCCGTACCGCAAGGTGGAGAACGGCCGGGTCACCGGCCAGATCGACTACCTGACCGCGGACGAGGAGGACCGCCACGTCAAGGCGCAGGCGAACACCCCGCTGAACCCGGACGGCACGTTCGCCGAGGACCGCGTCCTGGTCCGCCGCAAGGGCGGTGAGGTCGAGTTCATCCCGCCGGACGAGGTCGACTACATGGACGTCTCGCCGCGGCAGATGGTGTCCGTCGCGACGGCGATGATCCCCTTCCTCGAGCACGACGACGCCAACCGTGCCCTGATGGGCTCGAACATGCAGCGCCAGTCGGTTCCGCTGCTGCGTTCCGAGGCTCCGCTGGTCGGCACCGGCATGGAGGCCCGCGCGGCCAAGGACGCCGGCGACGTGGTCGTCTGCGGCCAGTCCGGCGTGGTCGAGGACCTGTCGGCCGACTACATCACCGTCATGCACGACGACGGGACGCGGCGCACCTACCGCCTGGCGAAGTTCCGCCGGTCGAACCAGGGCACCTGCATCAACCAGAAGCCGATCGTCTTCGAGGGCGACCGCGTCGAGGCCGGCCAGGTCATCGCCGACGGCCCGTGCACCGACAACGGCGAGATGGCGCTGGGCAAGAACCTCCTGGTGGCCTTCATGCCGTGGGAGGGGCACAACTACGAGGACGCGATCATCCTCTCCCAGCGCCTGGTGCAGGACGACGTCCTCTCCTCGATCCACATCGAGGAGCACGAGGTCGACGCCCGGGACACCAAGCTGGGCCCGGAGGAGATCACCCGGGACATCCCGAACGTCGCCGAGGAGGTCCTCGCCGACCTCGACGAGCGCGGCATCATCCGGATCGGTGCCGAGGTGTCGCCCGGTGACGTGCTGGTCGGCAAGGTCACCCCGAAGGGCGAGACCGAGCTGACCCCGGAGGAGCGCCTGCTGCGCGCGATCTTCGGTGAGAAGGCCCGGGAGGTCCGCGACACCTCGCTGAAGGTGCCGCACGGCGAGTCCGGCAAGGTCATCGGTGTCCGCGTGTTCTCCCGCGAGGACGGCGACGAGCTGCCCCCGGGCGTGAACGAGCTGGTCCGCGTCTACGTGGCCCAGAAGCGCAAGATCACTGACGGTGACAAGCTCGCCGGCCGGCACGGCAACAAGGGCGTCATCGCCAAGATCCTGCCGGTGGAGGACATGCCCTTCCTCCCCGACGGCACCGCCGTCGACGTCGTGCTGAACCCGCACGGTGTGCCGCGTCGTATGAACATCGGCCAGATCCTGGAGACGCACCTCGGCTGGGTCGCCAAGACCGGCTGGCAGGTCGACTCCGGCACGGAGGGCTGGAAGGAGCGCCTGCGCGGCATCGGCGCCGACGCGGCCCCGCCCGGTACCAACGTGGCGACGCCGGTGTTCGACGGTGCCCGCGAGGAGGAGATCACCGGCCTGCTCGACGCCACCCTGCCCAACCGGGACGGTCAGCAGATGATCGGTTCCTCCGGCAAGGCCGAGCTGTACGACGGCCGCACCGGAGAGCCGTACCCGTACCCCGTGGCGGTCGGCTACATCTACATCCTCAAGCTCCTGCACCTGGTCGACGACAAGATCCACGCCCGGTCGACCGGGCCCTACTCGATGATCACGCAGCAGCCGCTCGGTGGTAAGGCGCAGTTCGGCGGCCAGCGGTTCGGTGAGATGGAGGTGTGGGCGCTCGAGGCGTACGGCGCCGCCTACGCCCTGCAGGAGCTCCTCACGATCAAGTCGGACGACGTCGTCGGCCGAGTGAAGGTCTACGAGGCGATCGTCAAGGGCGAGAACATCCCGGAACCCGGTATCCCGGAGTCGTTCAAGGTCCTCATCAAGGAGATGCAGTCGCTGTGCCTCAACGTCGAGGTGCTGTCCAGCGACGGGGTCTCCATCGAGATGCGGGACACCGACGAGGACGTCTTCCGCGCGGCGGAGGAGCTCGGTATCGACCTGTCACGGCGTGAGCCGAGCAGCGTCGAAGAGGTCTGACGTGACGGGGGGTCCGCCTGGCGGATGCGCCGACCGGCTGCGGCCGGTCACGGCGGGCCCCCGCCCCCGTCCACTCGTGCCACCCGGGTAGGAGCCCACAGGCCCCGGCCCGGGGGCCCCGGCAGCGTCCCGACTGAGAAAGAGAGAGCAGGCGACAGTCTTGCTGGACGTCAACTTCTTCGACGAGCTGCGCATCGGCCTGGCCACCGCGGACGACATCCGCCAGTGGTCGTTCGGTGAGGTCAAGAAGCCGGAGACGATCAACTACCGCACCCTCAAGCCGGAGAAGGACGGGCTCTTCTGCGAGAAGATCTTCGGTCCGACCCGGGACTGGGAGTGCTACTGCGGGAAGTACAAGCGGGTCCGGTTCAAGGGCATCATCTGTGAGCGCTGTGGCGTCGAGGTCACCCGCGCCAAGGTGCGCCGCGAGCGGATGGGCCACATCGAGCTCGCCGCCCCCGTCACCCACATCTGGTACTTCAAGGGCGTGCCGAGCCGTCTCGGCTACCTGCTCGACCTGGCGCCGAAGGACCTCGAGAAGGTCATCTACTTCGCCGCCTACATGATCACCAAGGTCGACATCGACTCCCGGCACCGCGACCTGCCGACTCTCGAGGCCCGCATCGGCGTTGAGAAGCAGCAGCTCGAGGACAAGAAGAACGCCGACGTCGAGACCCGCCAGCGCAAGCTGGAGGAGGACCTGGCGCAGCTCGAGGCCGAAGGCGCCAAGGGCGACGCCCGCCGCAAGGTGCGCGAGTCGGCCGAGCGCGAGATGCGCCAGATCCGTGACCGCTCCCAGCGCAAGATCGACGACCTCGACCGGGTCTTCGATCGGTTCAAGAACATGAAGGTCCAGGACCTCGAGCCGGACGAGCTGCTCTTCCGCGAACTGCGCGACCGGTTCGGCCAGTACTTCGAGGGCGGCATGGGCGCCGAGGCGCTGCAGCACCGGCTCGCCGACTTCGATCTGGCCGCCGAGGCGGAGTCGCTGCGCGAGACCATCCGCAGCGGCAAGGGGCAGAAGAAGGCCCGCGCGCTCAAGCGGCTCAAGGTCGTGTCGGCGTTCCTGAACACCCGCAACTCCCCGATGGGGATGGTGCTCGACTGCGTTCCGGTGATCCCGCCGGACCTGCGGCCGATGGTCCAGCTCGACGGTGGCCGGTTCGCCACCTCCGACCTGAACGACCTGTACCGCCGGGTGATCAACCGGAACAACCGGCTCAAGCGGCTGCTCGACCTCGGCGCGCCCGAGATCATCGTCAACAACGAGAAGCGGATGCTGCAGGAGGCCGTCGACGCGCTGTTCGACAACGGCCGCCGCGGCCGGCCCGTCACCGGGCCCGGCAACCGTCCGCTCAAGTCGCTGTCCGACATGCTCAAGGGCAAGCAGGGCCGGTTCCGCCAGAACCTGCTCGGCAAGCGCGTCGACTACTCGGGCCGTTCGGTCATCGTGGTCGGCCCGCAGCTCAAGCTGCACCAGTGCGGCCTGCCCAAGCAGATGGCGCTCGAGCTGTTCAAGCCGTTCGTGATGAAGCGCCTGGTCGACCTCAACCACGCGCAGAACATCAAGTCGGCCAAGCGCATGGTCGAGCGGGCCCGCCCGGTCGTGTGGGACGTCCTCGAAGAGGTCATCACCGAACACCCCGTGCTGCTCAACCGGGCGCCGACCCTGCACCGCCTCGGCATCCAGGCCTTCGAGCCGCAGCTGGTCGAGGGCAAGGCCATCCAGATCCACCCGCTGGTCTGCACCGCGTTCAACGCGGACTTCGACGGCGACCAGATGGCGGTGCACCTGCCGCTGTCCGCCGAGGCGCAGGCCGAGGCCCGGATCCTGATGCTGTCGAGCAACAACATCCTGTCGCCGGCGTCGGGCCGTCCGCTGGCCATGCCCAGCCTCGACATGGTCACCGGGGTGTTCCACCTGTCCCGGGTGTCCGAGGGTGCGATCGGCGAGGGCCGGTTCTTCTCCAGCGTCGCCGAGGCCCAGATGGCCTTCGACGCGCGGGAGATCCACCTGCAGGCCCGCATCCAGGTGCGGCTGCGGGAGAGCACGCCCCCCGCCGAGTGGGCGCCGCCCGCCGACTGGCTGCCGGGTGACCCGTTCACCCTGGAGACCACGTTCGGGCGCTGCCTGCTCAACGAGGCGCTGCCGGAGGGCTACCCCTTCATCAACGCCCAGCTGAACAAGAAGGCGCAGGCGGCGATCGTCAACGACCTCGCCGAGCGGTACCCGAAGATCCAGGTCGCTGCGACGCTGGACGCCCTCAAGAGCGCCGGTTTCTACTGGGCCACCCGGTCCGGTGTGACGGTGGCGATCGAGGACGTCGTGGCTCCGCCGAACAAGGCCCAGATCCTCGACGAGTACGAGCAGCGGGCCGAGCGGGTCGAGAAGCAGTTCGGCCGCGGTTTCCTCTCCGACGAGGAGCGCCGCAGCGAGCTGGTGCAGATCTGGACCGAGGCGACGAACAAGATCGCCGAGGCCATGGAGGCGAACTTCCCGGAGACCAACCCGGTCTACACGCTGGTCAACTCCGGGGCCGCCGGAAACATGATGCAGATCCGGCAGCTCGCCGGCATGCGCGGACTGGTCTCCAACCCCAAGGGTGAGATCATCCCGCGGCCGATCAAGGCGAACTTCCGCGAGGGCCTCACCGTCGTCGAGTACTTCATCTCGACGCACGGTGCCCGTAAGGGTCTCGCCGACACCGCCCTGCGGACCGCCGACTCGGGTTACCTGACCCGTCGTCTGGTGGACGTCAGCCAGGACGTCATCGTCCGCGAGGAGGACTGCGGCACCGAGCGCGGCATCCTGACCCGGATCGCCCGCAAGGGACCGGACGGGGTGCTGGTGCGCGACCGCTACGCGGAGACCTCCGCGTACGCCCGCTCGCTCGCCTCCGACGCGGTGGACGCCCAGGGTGAGGTCGTCGTCCCGGCCGGCGCCGACGCCGGCGACGTGGTCATCGGCCAGATCATCGAGGCCGGGATCGAGTCGGTGCGGGTGCGCTCGGCGCTCACCTGCGAGTCGCGGATGGGTGTCTGCGCGCACTGCTACGGCCGCTCGCTGGCCACCGGCAAGCTGGTGGACGTGGGCGAGGCCGTCGGCATCGTCGCCGCCCAGTCCATCGGTGAGCCGGGAACCCAGCTCACGATGCGTACCTTCCACAGCGGTGGCGTCGCCGGTGACGACATCACCCAGGGTCTGCCGCGTGTCGTCGAGCTGTTCGAGGCCCGTAGCCCCAAGGGCAAGGCCCCGATCAGCGAGGTCGTCGGCCGGGTCAAGATCGAGGAGACGGAGAAGACCTTCAAGGTCGTCATCGTCCCCGACGACGGCAGCGAGGAGATCGCCTACCCGGTCTCCCGCCGCTCCCGGCTGCGGGTCCGTGAGGGCGAGCGGGTCGACGTCGGCGCCCAGCTGATCGACGGCGCCGTCGACCCGCACGAGGTGCTGCGCATCCTCGGCCCGCGCCAGGTGCAGCTCCACCTGGTCGACCAGGTCCAGGAGGTGTACCGGTCGCAGGGTGTGTCGATCCACGACAAGCACATCGAGATCATCATCCGCCAGATGCTCAAGCGGGTGAACGTGCTCGAGTCGGGGGAGACCACGCTGCTGCCGGGTGAGCTCGTCGAGCGCGCCCGCTTCGAGGGCGAGAACCGGCGCGTGGTGGAGATCGGCGGCCAGCCGGCCTCGGCCCGCCCGGTGCTCATGGGCATCACCAAGGCCTCGCTGGCCACCGAGTCGTGGCTGTCGGCGGCGTCCTTCCAGGAGACCACCCGGGTGCTCACCGACGCGGCGATCAACGCCCGCTCGGACTCGCTGGTCGGCCTCAAGGAGAACGTCATCATCGGAAAGCTCATCCCGGCGGGTACCGGCATCTCCCGGTACCGCAACATCCGGGTGGAGCCGACCGACGAGGCGCGCGCGGCGATGTACTCGGTCAGCGGCTACGAGGACGGCGCCTCGGTCGAGTACGGCGCCTTCGGTGCCGGATCCGGCCAGGCCGTCCCGCTGGACGAGTTCGACTACCGCAGCTCGGGCGACTACCGCTGAGCCAGCGAGCCTGACTCCGGTGCCGGGCGACCGCGGCAGTGACCGCGCTCGTCCGGCACCCGGTGCCAGGCCTGGTGTCTGACGGCCGGGCGCTCGTCGCCTGGTGTCAGGCGCCCGGTGTCGGGTATCCGGCTCGGGCGTCCGACTCTTGTGACCGGGACGGCCCGGTGAACCGTGCAGGTACGCGGTTCACCGGGCCGTTCGGCGTTTGCGTCGGCCGGCGCCACCGACCGCCGTCGCCGTCAGCCGTCGCCGTCAGCCGCCGTCAGCCGCCGCCGTGTCCGGACCTGAGCCCAGGACCCGCGGTCGGGCCCGCTGTCGGCGTGGTGGCCGTGACAGGCCCGAAGGCGGCCTCGCGCAGTTCGCCGTAGACCCGGACAAGGTCGGGTAGCTGGTAGTGCGCGTTCAGCCCACTGGGGTTCGGCAGCAGCCACACCCCGGCGGGACCGATGCGCTCCGGCTGTCGACCGACCTTCGCCGTCCGCCGCCCGAAGCCGATGCGGTACGCGGCGAGCCCGAGAAAGGCGACCCATTCCGGGCGGATCCGTTCGACAAGCTCGATGAGTACCGGCACACCGGCCCTGATTTCGTCGTCAGCGATCTCATCGGCGCGAGCGGTCGAGCGGTGCACCAGATTCGTGATTCCGATGCCCCGGGCGCGTAGGTGCTCGGTCTCGGACGGATGCAGCCGGCGCCCGGTGAACCCGGCGAAGTGCAGGACCGGCCAGAGCCGATTGCTGGGCGTCCCGAAATGGAATCCGGTGGCGCCGGACTCCAGGGACGGATTGATACCGCACAGCAGCACCCGGGTCTCCGGACCGACGAGGTCCGGGACGGTCTTCCCATAGGCCGCGAGAAGCTCCGCACGGTCCGGTCGGGGCCGCCGCGGCGGCTTCGGTGACCTCAGCGCCGCCGGCCCGGCTACAGGCGTGTCGGCGGCCTCCGGTGCCGGCCCGGCTACAGGCGTGTCGGCGGCCTCCGGTGCCGGGGCGGCTATGGGCCTGTCCGTGGCTTCCTGCGCGGGGGCGGCTTCTTGCACCGGCGCGGCTTCCGTTCCCGGCGTCGCAGCTTCTGATGGCAGCGTGGGGCCCGTCGACAGGGTGAGCGTCTGCGACGGCGTGTCTTCTGGTGTCTGGTCGGCCGGGGACGGCTGGTCCGGCGCGGTGCCCTGGCTGGGCGGTCTGGTGCTGGCCATCCTGGCATCCTCGTTTGTCGCCGCCCCTGCGGATCATCCACCCCCACCCGGATCAGCCCACCGTAGATCAGGGCGCTCCGCGCCGGCCCGCGAGATGTGTGGCGGGTGAGTGAGTCCATGGACTCACTCACCCGCCACACATCTCCATGGGGCGTGGTCCAAGGGGGGCTGGCTGGTCAATAGATC